>JAKJGD010000208.1 GCA_022704585.1 Spirochaetota bacterium
CTCTTTAAATCGCGGCGGATAGGCGCGGGCGAGGTGCTGTTTCGCGAGGGCGACGAAGGCAGCGAGATGTTCATCGTGCGGAGCGGCTCGGTGGCCACATCGATCCGCCTGCCCGACGGGAACGACCGGGAGATCGCCCGGTTCCGCGAAGGAAATTTTTTCGGGGAGATGTCCATATTCGAGAACGCGCGCCGCTCGGCCACCTGCGCCGCCGCGGAAGAGAGCGTGCTGATCGGCCTGCACGAAAAGGACTTTTACCGAATCATCGAAGAGCATCCCGGCATAGCCACCAAGATCATGTTCCGCATGCTGAACATAACGGCGCAGCGTCTCCGGGACACGGGCGAATTCCTGTCTGACATGGTACACTGGGGCGAGGCCGCGCGGCGGCGCGCCATCACGGACGAGCTTACAGGCGCTTACAACCGGCGCTTCCTGGACGAGGCCATGCCCGGCCATCTCGAGCGGGCGCGTAACACCGGCAACCCGCTCTCGGTCATCATGGTAGACCTGGACTTTTTCAGGGACATCAACGAGCAGTACGGGCATGAAACGGGGGACCGGTGCATCGTGGAGGTCGTCCGCGTGTTCAACCGCCTGCTCCGGGAGAGCGATATTCTGGCACGCTTCGGCGGAGACGAGTTCACGATCCTCATGCCCGGGCTGCCATCCGCTGCCGCCATGGAGACGGCCGAGCGGGCAAGGGCGGAGGTGGCGTCGATCGATATTTTGAAAGAGCTTCCGGGCACGGTCAAGGGGATCACGCTGAGCATGGGCGTGGCCGCGTTTCCGGATCACGGAGGCGACATGCCTTCGCTCAAGCAGGCAGCAGACAGGGCCCTGTACCAGGCCAAGGAAAGCGGCAGGAACAGGACAGTATGTGCGGGCTCGAAATAATGTGTGAAGGAGCCGGTTGACATGAACAAGCAGGCCATCGAAACCATCCACGAAAAAAACATGATCGTTGACAATATTATCCGTGCGTTCCAGGAAAAGAATTTTTTCCTCTTTCTCGGTCACAGGAACCCGGACGAGGACTGCATCGGCTCCATGGTCGCGTTCGCCCTGATCGTGGGCAAGTTTTCGAAAAAGGCTCATGTTCACATCACCGACAACGTGCACGAGCATTTCCAGTACCTCCTCAATATTTGCAGCCATAATGCGATCGGATGCTCGGCGTCCACGAACATCAATACCGAGGACGTCGACGTGATTGTCGTGTGTGATACGCCGAAACCCTCCATGATCGATGCGACCCCGCAGATGGAGGCGCTTCTGGCCAATCCCGGAATTCTGAAAATTGAAGTCGATCATCACCTGGGCGCGGACAGCCAGTACATCGGCGACGAGGGGTATCGCCTGGTGACGGAGGCGACGTCGTCCGCAGAGCTTGTTGGCCATGTCGCCCTCAAGCTGGCGAAACGCGAAGAGCTGATACAGCGCTACAACATCAACCACCTTCTTTCCCGCAATGTCGTGCTTTCAATTCTGACAGGGATCGTGGGCGATACGAACATGGGACTGTACATCAAGTCCAGGCGCCAGAAGCGGTACTACGATATTTTCAGCAACCTGTACAACGCGCTCCTGGTGCGGTCGACCACGCAGGAATCGAACCTGATGAACAAGGACGAGGTGTTCCGGGAGATCCAGCGCCTCTCCACGGGAGAAGAGCGGTGCCACCGCTATTTCATGGACAGGAAGAAGTTCTCGGACTCGATCGCCTACGTGGTCCTTGACGGCGCGGACATGGAACGGCTGGCGACGGAGTTCGACAACGATACGATCGTGTCCGTTTCCCGTTCCATCGCGGACCACCTTGCCGAGGAAAGCGGGCGGCTCGGCCTGGTCGCGTACGACGATTCCTCGCAGTCGGGCCTGGTCCAGTTCCGGCTCCGCCGCGGGCAGGGGTTCAAGACGTTCGACGTACGCACGGTGCTCGAGCTGTTTTCAATCACGGACGGCGGAGGGCACGAGGGCGCTATCGGATTCAGGATACCATTGAGCAGGATCGGCGATATCAATGATTTTGTAGCGAAGCTGGTGAACGGCATAGAAGCGGCGATACGGTAAAAGCCGGGACGGCCCGGGATGCCGCACGCGGCATCCCGGCGAGGCGGTTCAGGCGGATTTCCTCTCCTTCTCTCCTTCCGGCTTCTTCAGCGTCTCGAGAAAGCGTACCTCCTTGCCCACGATCTTGATGCGGGACTGCTTTTTGCCCTCGGCGTTCTCCCACCGGTCCTGCCGGAGGGAGCCCACAACCATGAGCCGCCGTCCCTTGGAGACGTTGCCGGCGCATATCTCGGCGAGCTTGTCCCATGCTTCCACGTCGATGAACGATACCTTCGGCTCGGAATCGTCTTTCGAGTAGTGGTTGACCGCCAGCGAGAAGCCGCATACGCTCTTTCCCGTTTTCGTCTTTTTCAGCGCCGGATCCTGCGTCGCGCGCCCCTCGATGGTTACGATGTCGTAGTTTTGCATACTGTATCTCCTTGAATGTTGTTATACCGCTACAACGAACGGAACGGGCCGTGCGTGAAAAAAAACGGTGAATAATAAAAAAATATTGTGCCAATAGGCTTGACTGGCCGGGACCGGTATGATACGGAAGGGACATGGATGAGCGGGACGAGAACGGCGGAGCGGGAGAGTACGCTGACATCGACTTCGGATACGAGTGCGATCTCCACTTTTTCGAGCCGCGCGAGACGGCTGCGGTAGTCAGGGAGTTTATTCGCCAGGCAACGCAAAAGGGACTCTCGACGGTCAGGCTGGTTCACGGAAAGGGGAAATCTGCAAAAAAACGGGAGGCCTGCGATATCCTGGCTTCACACCCCGACGTTGTATCATTCAGGAACGAAGGGGCGAACTGGGGGGCGACCATCATCACTCTCGGGCGGAAGGGTTCTTGATCCGCTCTATCACCGATTTAAGCAAATCGAGGTATTCCTTCTGGCTCTGGATGTAATCCTTCACCAGCCGGTTGTTTTCCAGCTCCTGCCGCATAAACTCATGCTCGGAGGAGGGCTCGGGGCCGATCGTCTCGCCGCGGGCGATCTTCTCGTTGATCTCCCTCCCCATGGCGACAAGGCGTGAATGAAGGTCCCGTGCCTTCCGGTCCCCGTTCATGTCGGCGCGGCATTCATTATAGCGTTTCGTGATCTCGTGCTCCCTGATTGCCCCGGCAAGGTCCCGCGCTTTCTCGATAATGATACTGACCTGTTCCTGCATTGTGAACCGTGCCTGCTATTGTTTCCCGGATTTCCGGACTGCCGCTACCATCTCCTTGAAGAGCTCGTAGAAGTCCTTCAATTCGTCCTTGTCGCGGAGGGGCCTGAGCTTCGGGTCCCTGCCCTCGATGATGTCCCTCATGAAGTTGGAGATGACGTAAATCGGGCCCGAGACCCGGTGTGTCTGCCGTATGAGTATTATATAAAGGAGGAGGCACTGGAACATCACGATGAACAGGATCGCAACCAGCAGGTACCTGTTGTAGGTGATGATCGCGTTGTTGTGGGCGATGATGTTCTCGAGCGTTTCCATGTTCCGGTCGTGCTTGTCCGAGCTTGCCTTCATGGCTTCCGTCGTCGCGGGGTCGGCTTTCGAGTAGATCGTGGAGAGCATGGTGAATATATTATTCTCTATGTCGTAAATGTTCTGTATTTTCGAGTTGTTGTCGTTAAGTTTTGCCGTGTTATACACGACGCTGGCGGTAATGGCGCCCAGGATCACCGCGGTAACGAGCGTTACGACGCCTATGATGGAGAAGGTCGTCCGGAGCTGGTATTTCCTGTCGATAATATACTGCTTTCTCTTCGTCATCTCGTACCTCGTATGCGGCGCGCAGGCAACGGCGCCGGATGCCCTATTCAGTCATGACCGGCGGCTAAAGTCAATATTTTTTCGGTCGGCCCCGCCGGCCCGCATGCGTGTGGCTCAGAGTCCGAAAAGGGTGGCCGCGGCATCCATCTCGGCCGCCATGGAAAAGAAGAGCCGGAGCGGGAAGCCGATGATGTTCGTTGCCGATCCGCGGAACCCCTCCACGATCATGCTCCCGTGCTCCTGGAAAGCGTAGGCGCCGGCCTTGTCGCGGTAATCGATCGTGTCCAGGTATCGCCTGATGCCTGCGTCGTCGAGCTTTCTGAACGTGACCTCGGTTGCCTCGTACCCGATGCGGCCGCGGTCGGGACCGTGGCCTGAAGCGTGGAGGGCCATCGCGGTGATGACGCGGTGCGTCCTTCCCGCAAGGAGCCGGAGGATCCTCGCCGCGTCCTCAAGGCCGTCCGGCTTCCCGATGACGTGCCCGTCTATGGTAACGATCGTGTCCGCCGTGATGATGAGGGCCGCCCCCCCGGCGGCTGCGCCCGATTCGAGCACGGACCGGCACTTGTCGCCGGCGATGCGCAGGGCGAATTCCTCCGGGCTTTCCGGGGGGCGGTGCGTCTCGTCCACCGACGGAGCCACTGCGGTGAATTCGCCGAAAAGGGAGCCGATGATCGATTTACGCCGCGGGGACGTGGAGCCGAGCACTATCTTCATGGATCACTTGAGGATGACTTTTTCGTTGAGCTTGTACACGTTGGTGATGTTCCGTATATTCTTGAGCCGCGCGATTATTTCCTTGAGGTGGTCATGTCCCCTGACCTCGAGGATGAACTTGAAGGAGGCGATGCCTGACTCCTCAACGCGCGCGTCGGCCTTGATGATGTTCGTCTTGCCGAGCGAGATCTCGTCGGCGATATCTTTCAGGAGGTTGGGGCGGTCGATCGCTTCGACCGCGACCTTGACCGGGTAGAGCGCGCCGGGTGAATCCTCCCAGCGGATGCTTATCAGGCGCTCCTTCTCGCTCGCAAGCCGCTTGAGCGAAGGGCAGGTCCGCTTGTGCACCGCGACGCCCCTGCCGCGGGTGATGAACCCGATCACGTCGTCGCCCGGGATCGGCTGGCAGCACTGCGAGAGCCTGATGAGCACGTTGGACGTTCCGTCTATGGTGATGCCGGCTTTTTTCTGCTTCGACAGGGTCTTCAGCCGGACCTGCTCGTCCGT
>JAKJGD010000209.1 GCA_022704585.1 Spirochaetota bacterium
TTAAATCGTAAATGTCAGAGAGCTGGAGCGTCTGTTCCGGCGACTGGAGCTTCTCCTGGTTCAGCATGGCGCGCGGCGTCAGGGTGAACGTGTACCTGCCGGCGGAATCAAGCCTGCCGGAGTCCCCGGTATAGTAGCCGGCGTTGGACCAGTCGACGTCGGTGTCTTCCCAAATCTGGCCGTCGCCGAACGTGAACTCCGAGTAGTTCGGGAACGAGGCGCGGCGCTTCACCCGCATGCAGCTGTACGATACGGGAGCAGACTGCATGGGCGCGCCGAACAGGTACCGTCCCTCGATGGTGACCGGGAGGTTCTCTCCCACGCTCGCGTCGCGGAGTCCGGCGACGTTTACCGAAAAGGAAACCGGCCTGAACTCCTCCACCTGGAACGTGTCGTTGATGTAGGATTCATCGCTCTCGCCCATGCGCACCTGGTAATGTCCGAGGGGCGCGTCGGAAGGAATCTCGACGCTGGTCCAGAGGCCGCCCTGGTTCGAAGTGGTTATTTTTTTTGAAAAAAGCTCCTCGCCCTTGGCGTTTGCGACGGTCACGGTAACGCCCGAGCCGCGAAGCGGCGTAAGCCTGCCCTTTTCCCTGACCGCGAGGATGCCCTTGATGTTGACCGTGTCGCCGGGCCGGTACAGCTTCCGGTCGAAGATGATCTCGCCGCCCAGCAGGCGCTCCCACGCTTTATCGTTGAACTGGTTGCACACGTAGTACATGGGAAGGTCGTGCTCGCGCGCGGTCACGAAGGCGCGGTCGTTCTGCCCGGCCGCGGCCACGTAGAGCGATTTTTCTACAAGGCCCGTGGCGTCCTTGGGGATGCGGCAGTAGCCCTGCTCGTTGGTGCGCATTGTGCCGATTGTGTCGTCGATATTGTAAAAGGTGATCTCGGCGTTCCGCACCGGGGTCCCCCTGTTGAGGGAGTGGACCCAGATGTGGGAGGAGTCATAGGCCTCCTTGACTGAAAGGCCAAGGTCGGTCGCCTGTATGAGCTGGCCGCTGGTCTCCTCCTTTGACTTGCCTTCGTAGTCGATCACCGTGCCGGTGAAGATAACGCCTACCCATCCCTTCCGGTCCGGGGTAAGGTGCTTCCTGAGATCGTATCCGACCCGGCCGCTGGCGTATTTCCCGACCCCGGTTTTCCATTCGGCAGTCGAGTAGCGGAGGCTATCCAGTATGCTGTAATCATTGTCCGCCAGCGACTTCTGTATGTGCTTCAGCGTGAAGGGCGCGGTGCCGACGGTGATGACCGGCATGTTCGCCATCTCCACCGGGACTTTCTGGCTCATTGCCGATTCGAGAAGCGTCTTGTCGCTTTCCAGGGAAAACTCAGGCCTGAACTCGGGGACCGTGATCTTGAACTCGCGGTCGCCGGAGACGAGCGCGTTGCCGTGAACGTCGGACATGTTCCCTATGGTGAATTTATACGTGGCGCCTGGTTTGACCGCCCAGGAGGTGAGGGCGATGTAGCGCGTGCGGCCGTACGCGCTCTCGCGCCACGGGACCGCGGGGGTGACGCGGATGGCGGCACGGGCAGTCGCGAGGTCCACGGTATTGTTGAATTCGAGCTGGTTGCGCCAGAAGTCCTGATAGAAGTTGCCGCCTTCATTTTTAAAGGTGACGGTTAGCGGTCCGTGGGTCGTATGATTGAAGGAGGCTTCTTTTTTCAACTGGGCAACGCCTCCGGCCGCGCGGAGGCCCTCCGCGACGGTCAGCTGCACCGGCGCATCGCGGTCGAACCGGGCCGAAGGTGTGAGTATGACCACGCGGCGGTTGGGCTCGCCGTCCTGGCTCGGCGGGCCGTCGTAGTAACCGTATTCTCCGCCGTCGTATTCTCCGCCCGTGGAGGGTTCGCGGTACGCGACAACAAACGGCACGGCCCTGTTTTTACAGGTGAGCCTGATGCTCGCCCGGACCTGGTCGAGGTTGACGGGATGGCTGAAGTTCAGGGAGAAGGACTGGTTGTAGTCGATCGTGCTGGGCTGATAGGGTATGGGGTGCGCTGATATGTCCATGTCGGGAATCTCGAACGTGAATGAAAAGATGTAGTCCTCGGGCAGGACCTTACCGTTCAGCGATACGGTACCCTTCCTGACTTTAATGGTATACGTACGGCCGAATTCCCACGAGGATTCCGGGATGAAGGCGCAGATACGGCTTCCGTACCAGCGGAAATTTCCCCTGGTCGCCGGCGATATCTCCAGCACTCCGGCTGTATTCTGTTCCAGCTGCGCCAGCGGCACCAGCGGGTGGTTGAAAACGACAGTCACTTCCTTCCTGGGCTCGTCGCCGGTTATCGTCCCTGTCGGCGCGGCCTGGATGACGCGCAGTATCGTATTGTCTACGGGAGCTGGCTCCTTGTAGGTGCCGGGCTCGATGTCGGCGACCCCGCCGGAGGTCAGGGGACCGGCAACCAGGGCGATAACTATCACCACCGCACCGCCCACGGCCGTTGCTATCCGGTTTCTTTTTACGGAGAAGAACGGCTTGAGCCGCCGGGTCCAGAGTTCGCCTGTTATAAAGCTTTTCGCCCGTAGGACAGTGGCTTTGTTAAGCCTAAGGGTTTTTACCCATAACCAGGCGCGTTTGGCTCGTAGGGGCGCCTGCGACCGAGCCGTACTTAATAGTGAGGCTGCCCTGCCGGCGCCAGCGATAATAAAAGAACGAAATTTTTGGATAATAGATTTAATTGAAACCACTAATGCATGAAATGTTTCTTTGATTTTCATGGGGCCTGCACCTGTTTGTGGAATGTTTGGATATCGGACAATAAAATAGTATTAATTTCAATTCTATTTTTCCGGCTTAACAAATGTATTGATATGATAGCAATCCCCGGGTCCCCGATTCTTCCTTCAGCGCCGATTTGCAGATAATCACGTAGGATGTATGTTCCTTAGTTTTAGTTCTATGTCAGGGGGGAAGCCCCAGTATACTTTCCAGCATATTATATTATCAACAATGTCTTTAATGATAACATGATTCTTAAAGAGATAGTTATCGCCATTTTTATTATTTTTTTTCTGCAATATGTACTTTTTAATAGCGCGTTGGAGAAAATATGAAACCGAGAACTTGCCCAGCCGCCGCATGTCCTGAAAGTATTCATACTCGTCAGGCCTGTACCGGATATGAAACGTATGCCAGTCATCGCAGTTGGCCCGTTCCTGATACCTGATGAGAGTGCCGGGAAATTCGGGACCCCCAAAATCAGACATTTCTTTCTTTAACAGAATAATCGCCATTGCTGACCGCGAAATGCCCCGTGATTCGGCTGCGGAGGCCAGTGCTTCCAATAGAACCTTACGAATGTTAAGCGTGGTTTTCATATCGAGCTCCCCGAATAATATAAAAATAATTTCACGATAATACGAATGGGGAGCCGTTCGGGCGAAAAAAATTTCACCAAAACGAGCCAGGATGCAGGGCCGGGAATAAAAAAGATTGAAAATAGAAAGGCACTATTAATAAAGTAGCGATACCGTGCCGTGCGTGCGCATGTCAACTGACCGGCTCGGAGATGCGATGATGAACTTAACTGAAGCAAAGGAAATAATCGGCAGATACGGCCTCAGCCCCAACAAGCGGCTGGGCCAGAATTTTCTTGTATCCGGGGACATGAGGGATAAAATGATCGACATGATCGGTGTCGCGACCGACGACCGGGTCCTTGAAATAGGCCCCGGGCTCGGGGCTCTGACCGAGCGGCTCGTCCCGGCAGCGGAAAGCGTGACGGCCGTTGAGGTCGATTCGGGCCTGAGCCGCGTTCTCGCGGACCGCTTCGGCGCGGAGGCAAGCTTCAGGCTGATTCACAGCGATTTCCTGAAGCTCGACCTTGCCGACACCTTCACGAAAGTCGTCTCGAACCTCCCGTACTACTGCGCCTCCGAGATCCTGTTCCACGTCGCCCGGTTTTCCGCGCCCCACGTGTACGTCCTTCTCCAGAAGGAGATGGCGGAACGGATTGTAGCCGTGCCCGGGAGCAAGACCTACGGGGCGCTTACCGTGACCCTGGGGTTTTATTACGAACCGAAAGTACTCTTCAGGGTATCGAAAGAGTCGTTCTATCCCCGGCCCGAGGTGACCTCGTCGTTCGTCCGTCTCGTGAGAAAAAGCCGCCTCCCGGTTGATGGCGGAGAGATAGAGCTCTTTCACCTGGTCGTTAAGTCCGCGTTCTGGGGCAGGCGGAAGACCATGCTCAAGGCCCTGTCCGAGTCCCCGCACCTTGAGACCGGGAGGGAGATCGCGGCGCGGATGCTTGAACATGCGGGCATTAACTCCGGTGTCCGTGGCGAGGACCTGGGGCTGGAGTCTTTCGTGGCGCTGGTCCGGGCGTACCGGGCAGTAATGGCGGAGAGATAGGGCGGCAGGCACATGGCACAACTTGACCGGAAAACAATAGAGACCCTCCTCGCCCGGGTGCAGAAGCCGGGGCGGTACATGGGACGCGAGCTGAACGTGATCGTGAAGCCGGACGCGCGCCTGCGCATGGCCCTCTCGTACCCTGACCTGTACGAAGTGGGCATGTCCAACAACGGACTGCGCATACTGTACGACATCGTGAACGCGATCCCGGAGGCCGCCTGCGAGCGGGTCTTCGCTGTTGAGGCCGATTTCGAGCGCGCCCTGCGCGAGGCCGGCGTCCCCCTGTTCACGCTGGAAACGTATACGCCGCTCCATGCGCTCGATCTGCTCGGCTTCAACATGTCCCATGAATTGCTCTGCACAAACGTGCTGCAAATAATCGACCTGGGCGGCATCCCGCTCCGACGCGCGGAGCGCGGAGAGGGCGTGCCGATAGTTATCGCCGGCGGAGCGGCGGTGTCCAACCCCTTCCCGCTGGCGGACTTCGTGGACGCGTTCTTCATCGGCGACGGCGAGGAAGGGATCGCCGAGATCGCACACGCGGTGCTGGCCGCGAAGGAGAAGGGACTCGGAAGGAGCGAAACCCTGGAGCGCATCAGCACCATCGCAGGCGTGCTCCTGCCGGACAAGTACCGCTTCTCCTATGACGGATGCGCGCTCACGGAGGCAGAA
>JAKJGD010000210.1 GCA_022704585.1 Spirochaetota bacterium
TAGACGGGGGCGGCATCCGGGGCATAATTCCGTCGGTCATCTGCGCCGCGATCGAGGAGCGGAAAGGAGAGCCGATCAGCCGCCTGTTTGACATGATATCCGGGACCTCGACAGGCGCCATACTCGGCGGAGCCCTGGCCGCCGGCATCCCCGCAGCCAGGGTGCGGGACCTCTACCTGGCGGAAGGACCCGCGCTGTTCAACCCGCGTTTTTTCCTGAACCCGAAACGGTGGACAGAGGGCAAATATGACAGGGGAAAATTCCGGGAACGTTTCGGCACGGTCATCGGCGATGTGAATATCGGCGAGGTACTGACCCGCTATGTAGCCACCACCTTCAACCTGTCGTCGGGCCGCACCCACTTCGTCAACTCCGTGGACCCGAAAGATGCCGGGTACCGGCTCCTCGACGTGATAAGCTGGTCCGCCCTTTCCGCGGCGAACTATTTCGGAAAGATCAACGCCCCGGAATTCGCCTGGGACCATTACGCGCCGGACGGCACCGTGGATGCCACCCGCACGGGGGCGACGTTCCAGGACGGGGGGCAGGGGATCAACAACTGCACCCTGAACAATGACATGTCCGAGGTCCTGGCCAGGGACCATGACGATGTCCTGATCCTCTCGCTCGGGTGCGGCAGCTCCGATCTCTACGTGCCCTACGAAAAGACAAGTAAAAAGGGTTTTGTTGCCCAGGTCTTCGCCTACTTCAGCCAGGCACGCAATGAGTCAACGATAAACCAGGTCCTTGCGGCCAAGTATGTTGAAAAGCACCGGCCGGGCATCAGGACCTTCCGGCTGGACGCGTTCATACCGGCGAAGATGGACCGGCTGGATGCCGTCAAATACGCGGACGAATTCAGGCGGGTCGGGGAGTCGCTGGTGCCGCGCGTACCGTTTGACCTGCTGTAACGGGACCGCGGTTACCTGCGGTCCGGCATAATGCTGAAGGGAGAACGAGAATGAAAACAATGCTGGCGCTGATTACCGCTGCCATGATCTGCTCCTGCGCGGCCGCCGCGCATGCGGATCCGAACGCCGACCTGTGCGCGGCTGCGGGCCTCGGGAGCGTCGCAGAAATGAAGGCGGCCCTTAAGGCCGGGGCGAAAATAAACTATCGCGATCCGAAGAACCAGGGGCGGACCCCGCTCATGCTCTCGCTGGTTTTCGGGAGCGCGGAAAAGGTACGCTTCCTGGTCGCGTCAAAGGCGGATGTCAATACCAGGTCCGACGACGGGATGAGCGCGCTCATGTACGCCATTGACGGCGGTAACATCGAAATCATTGCCATCCTTATCAGGGCGCGCGCCGACGTGAACGCGAAGGACCGGGACGGGATGACGCCGCTCATGCACGTCCTCGGCATGAACGTGTTTGACAGGGAGCCGCAGCTTGGCGTGGCCCGGTCCCTGCTCGACGCTAAGGCGGATGTGAATGCCGTGAACAACAACGGCGACACTGCGCTGATGCTCGCGGCAAGGGCGGGTAATGCCGGTTTTGCCGCGCTCCTGGTCGAACGGGGCGGCAACGTGAACATGAAAAACAAAGCCGGGCGCACGGCGCTGATGGATGCGAAGCTGAACGAGGACGCGGAAACCGCCGCCCTGCTCATAAAGGCCGGCGCCGCAGAGCTGCCGAACCGAGACGACGATCTCTTCCTCGCGATAAAGAACAATGACATGGCCGCGGCGAAAGCGGCGCTGGCCGCAGGCGCCCGGGTTAATTCTCCTGACCACCGTTTTCTGCACCTCGCGTGCGCGGGCGGGAACGAGGACATGGTCAAGCTCCTCATCGATGCGAAAATTGATGTAAACGCAAAGAGCGTGAACGGGGACTCGGCCCTTGCCGCGGCCCTGCCTGCCAGGAACATTGAGATATTGAAGCTGCTGGCCGCGGCCGGCGCGGACCCCAACACGCACGACGGGCAGGGAAACACGCCCCTTATCCTTGCGTCCCAGAACATGTCGGAGCCGGAATTCTACGTGGAAACAGTCGGATTGTTGATACAGGCTGGAGCGCGCGTGAACGATAAGGGTGATAAGGGCATGACCGCGCTCATGTGGGCCTCCGGCCAGGGGCTCCCCGCGGTCGCGAAGAGGCTGCTGGCCGCCGGCGCGGACGCGGATTTGAAAAACAGCAATGGCATGACCGCGCTCATGTTTGCGGCAAATTTCGGCCAGATGGACTCGGTGAAGTATTTGATAAAGGCCGGGGCGAAAGTCAACGAGACTGACAATGACGGGTGGAGCCCGCTCCTACACGCGATCAAGGGCGCCTTCGAGCCAGCGGTTCCCGAATACCTGGTTTCAAAGGGCGCGGATGTTGGCATGAAGGCAAAAGGGGGATGGACCCCGCTGATGGAAGCCGCAGCCAGGGGCAAGACGGAGATCGTTCGCTTTTTAATCAAGGCCGGCGCCGACGTTAACGCGCGGTCCGACGAGGGCAGGACCGCGACCGGGTACGCCTCGTTCATGGTAATCGACGATCCGGGCTCACCCTTCAAGGAGATCGTCGAGATACTGAAGAAGGCCGGGGCCAAATAGTATAAGGGAGGAGTTCAATGAATGACCTGGATCGCGAAAAGAAAAAGGGACTGAGCCTGGTGTATCTTGTCCGCGTACTTTTCATGCGGATGGGGCTTGGACGCAGGTACCAGACCCCGGGTTTCGGCCTGGCGGGCCAGCTCTTCGGCACGGTCGCGAAGCATGTGATCGGCCGCCTGGGCCCGGTAGAGGGCGAAAAGCTGATCCGGGCCGCGGTCGAAGAGTTCGGGAGAGAGCGTGGCCGGAGGATTGCGGAGACCGTCCGGGCGCGCGGGAAGCCGCTCTCCCTCAGGAACTGGCTCATCTACACGGATATAAACGCGGAGAATTTTCCGGCACGGCCGACGTTCCCGGACGGCGACCTCGAAGCGCGTGTCGGCGCATGCACGTTCATCGGCGCGGCGCGGAAGTGGGGCCTGGTCGACTATGCGCGCCTCTACTGCAAATATGCCGACTACGCGATCCTTGGAGGGTACAATCCCGACGTCACGCTGGTGCTCAAGGACCGCCATTCAACGGGCACGGAGGAATGCGTGTTTCGCTATATAATGAAAGAGGAAAATAAAAAATAAGCGGGGGAAAGGAGGCATCCATGAAAAAGAAGCTGATAATCGCCGGTTCAATAGTTGCAGGCCTGTTGCTCGCGGGCGTATTGTACGTCTGGTACCAGTACAGCCAGTTCCAGAAGGTCGAGATCATCAGGGTCGATCCGCTTCTTACTGTTTACAAGGGCGGCGGTAACTCTATCGCCCTGACGACGAAGGACGGCGCGACGGCCCTCATCGTGGACACGAAGATGGGAGGCGCGGCCGAGGTCCAGCGGAATGATATCAAGGCTGACACCATAACCATCGTCAATACCCACGACCACTCGGACCACGCCGGCGGTAACGCGCTCTATCCGAAGGCAACGGTCATAGCCGGTGCGTACGGGAAAGAGCAGTGGGACAAGGACTCAAGCGGTGCCGCCTATCCGGCCCGGACGCTACAGCCCGGTGAAGAGATGGTCATCCCGGTTGGGGACGAGACGGCGGTCATACGCAACATGGGGCGCGGTCACACGCAGAACGACACGGTCGTGTTTTTGAAGAAGCGCGGCCTGCTGGTGACCGGCGACCTCGTTTTCCTGGGCCAGCACCCGGCCCTGATAGAGAGGAGCGGGACCAACATCGCGTCCTGGATCACACACCTGGATGACCTGTATGCACGTTTCGACGCGAAGTCGCTGGTGCCGGGTCATGGACCGGTGTCTGACCGGAAGGCCATCCTGGACATGAAAGAGTATTTTACATCTATCAGGGACGCGGTCGCGAGCCCGGAGAAGCTGGACGCGCTCAGGGAAAAATATAAGAATTACAGGGGCATGCCGATCATGATGAATTTTAACGCGACCGTGTCGTACATCAAGAAGGAGATGGAGCGGAAGTAGGGGTTCACGACCGTTTGCCTGTCTTGTTTCCGTACATCACCGCGTCGGCGCTTGCGATGACGTCGTTCAGATCTTCATGCGAGGAGGGGTCGAACCGTGCGGTGCCCCAGCTCAACGAGAGCAGGTAGCTGTGCCGGGCCGATTCGTTGTAATCATTGATGTTCCTGATGATGCGCCCGTCAACGGCCTGCATGTCTTCGCATTCGCCGTTGATCATCAGGACCACGAACTCGTCCCCGCCCCACCTCGATATAATGTCCGAGGTGCGGAAGGTTCGTTTCAGCACGCCTGCCGCGGCCCTGATGATCTCGTCCCCCGCTCCGTGCCCATGAACGTCATTGATGCTCTTCATGTGATCCAGGTCAAAAAAGCAGATGATCATGCTTTTACCCGTTCTCTTCGCGATATCTACCTGGTGGCCTGCCAGGGTATGGAAGCCGCGGCGGTTATAAACACCGGTCAGCTCGTCCACGAGAGATATCTCCTGGAGGCGTGTTTCCGATTCACGGCTCTTTATCAGCCGGCGGGTGAGGATCTGGTTCTTTTCATGGAGATTGCGCTCGATCAGGTGCCGCTTCCGTGTCACGTCGAGAAGAATACCGAGCTCGAGGTCCCTGAACGGTTTCAGGAGGTACCCGTACGGCAGCTGGGTCGTCGCCCGTTTTACGATCTGCTCTTCGGAATAGGTGGAGAGGAAAATGATGGGGATGTCGTGCTCTTTCCTGATCTGCTCCGCCGCCTGGATGCCGTCCGTTGACCCTTTCAGAAAAATGTCCATGATGACGATGTCCGGCCTGGTGGCGCGGACGGCGTTGATGGATGCTTCGGCATTATCGACTGTATCGGCGACTGAAAAGCCGTATCGCTCGATGATCATGCCGATATCGCATGCCACCAGGGCATCATCCTCTACGATTAAAACCTTGCAGTTGTCCATCTCAAATCACATGATATTACAAACCGGCGGACCGGGTTGTTCTTTATTTTTTGTGAAATATAAACAACGGGCGGTTTTTGTCAATACATTAATAATACTGACCGGTCAGTTTTATTCCGGCTA
>JAKJGD010000211.1 GCA_022704585.1 Spirochaetota bacterium
CGGTGCTTTCGCTGCCGGCGTCGGATCCACCGACCTGGAGGTGGCCATTCTCAAGGGAGTGTGTGCCTTCAACTCGCCGCGGACGATGCGCATCATCGTTACCGGTGAGATGCCGCGAGGCGTGTACGCCAAGGACGTCATCCTTTCGATTATTGCGAATATAGGCGTGAACGGCGCTACGAACCTGGTTATTGAGTTCACCGGCCCCGTCATCGCCGCCATGAGCATGGAGTCGCGCATGACCCTCTGCAACATGTCGGTGGAGGCCGGAGCGACGAGCGGGATTTGCTACCCGGACGATGTCACCGTGGAATATCTGTGGGAATTCATCAAGGGCGAGTTCCGGGACCGTAAAGCCGCTCTTGATGAATATTCAAAATGGATATCGGACCCTGACGCGGCCTATGAAAAGGAGCTGCGCATCGATGTATCGAACATGGAGCCGCTGGTTACGTTCGGTTTCAAGCCGGACCAGGTCAAACCGGTACGCGAGATGGAAGGAACGCCGATCGACCAGGTGTATATCGGGTCGTGTACCAACGGGCGCATCGAGGACCTGCGTATCGCAGCCGGGATCCTGAAGGGTCACCAGATAAGCCCGAAGGTCCGCGGCGTCGTGTCCCCGGCCACCCCGGGGGTATTCCGCGAGGCACTGCGGGAAGGGCTCATCGATATTTTCATGGAGGCCGGTTTTTGCGTGACCAATCCAACCTGCGGGGCCTGCCTGGGGATGAGCAACGGCGTCCTGGCTCCCGGGGAAACCTGCGCGGCTACGACTAACCGCAATTTCAGGGGGCGCATGGGAGAAGGCGGCATGGTCCACCTCATGAGCCCCGCGACGGCCGCTGCCTCGGCCATAGCCGGGACGATCACCAACTCACATCTCTATGACGGGCGTAAGTGACATGAAAAATTTCAGCGGAAAAGCGCTCCTTCTCGACAGGTCGGACATCAATACGGATGAGATTATTCCGGCCCGGTATCTTACGGAGATTACCAAGGATGCGTTAAAGCCGTACCTCCTCGAAGGCCTCCATCTCGACGGTTTTGATCCGCGTCGCGATATTCCCGGAAAAAGCGTCATCATCACGCGGTCGAACTTCGGCTGCGGATCGTCCCGGGAGCACGCTCCCTGGGCGCTGGAAGTGAACGGGATAAATCTCGTTATCGCCGAAGGATTTGCCCGCATATTCCGGCAGAACATGTACAACGGAGGAATGCTTGCGGTCGAGCTTCATCCTGACACGATAGACCGCCTCTTCAGGCTCGGGGCGGCCGGCGAGATCACGGTCGAGACGGATTTCGAAAGGGGACAGTTCGTAGTTCACGCCGGCGGCGAATCCGAGCGCATCGGTTTTACCATATCCGATTTCGACCGGCAGCTCGTAATAGCGGGTGGCTGGCTCGAATACGCTGATAAAAAATACTGACATACACCATGCACGGGGACGTTCGTTATTGATGCCTCATGGAGGGGCAGGCGCGTTATTGCGCGCGGCGGACGTTCTGGCTGTTTGTCATGTCGCCGTTCATGATGAACGGGATAATGTACCAGTCACCCCGGATGTACCTGCCCAGTGTCAGGGTCAAAGCGCCCGGCAGGTCCTGGATGAAATCCCGGGTGAATTCGAGCTGTATGTTCAGGGGGGCCGCCACGAGCTTCTGGTCAAAGGCGCCCGTGATTTTCAGGCGGACATTATTTGAATTAAAAATAAACGAATTGATGAGATAATTCGTTCCCCGTATATCCACGTTCCCGTATATCTTGTTGAACTCAAGGTCCCTGAGCTTGTACTTCAGCTCGGCGAGCAAAAGGCCCAGGCCGTTCTGTATGCCGGTGTCGACCAGTTTCCCCTTGTCGATGGTGATCTCGGCATTTCCCCGGGCCGTCTTGAATATGTTGCTGCTCAGCTCGAAATCGATCGTCGATTTGCCCCCGGCAATGCCGAAAAAACGGTTCCTGAACTTATCGTTGGAGGCGATAGCTTTTTGAACAACAAGATTATTTATCTGCAGCTGCAGCGAGGCCTGCGGGTGTACCTGGGCCAGGTTGATGGAGCCATTGCCTGAGATCTTACCGTCAGAAAAGAAGAACTGAAATCCCTTGATGGCCAGCGTGCTCCCGGAAAGGTTGTAGTGCAGCTGGACATTGCCCATCTGGTACGGGCCGTACTGGACTCGGGCAATCCCGATTGTGCCGAGTATCTCCATCGGGAGGGAAACCAAAGCCTCGGATTTTGAAAATTTGTCGCTCAGAGAGTCGATCGATATGGTATCGGCGGCCAGGTTAACATAAAGCCGCTTCAGGGAACGGTCCGTTGAGGCGATAGACAGGGTACAGGGATTGCCGTAAAAATTGAACGGGATCGCGGTTTTCTGGAAGGTGTTGTTCGTCACGGTAATAGTCGTCGAGAGCCCGCTTATGATCTTTGTCGCCGGATCGTAGCCGGCATTACTGATGGCGAGCGTGCCGTTATAGACGCCGCCTCCGTAACCGAGGCTGCCTTCGGCGTATCCGTATAACTTTTTCGGCATGAACTTGAGCAGCGGCATCGTATCGGTTATGGATGCCGCAATCTTGTTGATGCTGAATGTTATAAGGTTGCCGGCAAAGGTGAAATGCAGGTTCTCCACGAAAAAAGCGGATTTATTGATGGCGCCCTGGGTCTTCGCGATGAGCACGGTCCGTCCGGCGATGTCTACGTGGCAGAAGCCGTCTGCATGGAGGAGCAGAGGCGAGTTGAGAAGGGTGGACGTGGCGTTCGCGTTTCCTTTTACGTAATTCTTGGTTATGATCAGGTTCGTAACTGATCCATTGATGATATTGTACGGCAAAGTCACGTTGTCGCCCCAGCGGTAGACCCAGAGGAGAGAGGCATTTTCAAGGTTGACCGCGCCGGTGATCTTGAAATCTCCTTTAAGTATCTCAATATCAACTTCCGGCCGCAGCACGCCACGGTTTTCCGGCAGCCTGACCGTGCAGTCCCGGATCTCGATTTTTTTCCTGAGATATACGTCGGCATCGAGCAGATAGGTGCCGGCAAGAGGAGCGAGCACCGGCGGCGGATTGGCCAGCGTGAGCGTGGCGTCGGTAAGCGATATCCTGGATATTTTCGCCGACATTCCTGAGCCCTTGTTCCTGGAGAGGCTCGAGATCAGGCTTTCGAGGTTGGATTCTCCGGCACTGTTGAACGAAATATTGCAGACGGGCTTTTTCAGCGAAATGGCGTCGGCGTCGAACTCGGACCTCAGGAGCGACAGGAAGGAAAATCTGATGTCGGCGCTTTCCACGCTTGCCAGCACCGGCGATTTTTCATCCGACTCGTAAATCACCAGGCCGTCAAGGGAGATGCCTCCAAGACTGTATCCGATATCCTTTATCGTTACCTTCCTGCCCAGGGCCTTCTCTGCGTTCGTTGTGACCAGCTTTAAAATGTTTTCGGCGGGATAAAGCGTTATAAAAAGCAGGGCGCCGAGAATAAGGAGTATAAGAGCTGCTAACAGGAACCGGAAGGAAAACTTAAGTATTCTTGCTGGCCTCACGTTTCCTTTCCATCGTGGATTTTTTCTTGTAGAACTGGACGGTCTTCTCGAGCTCGAGAAGGTCCATGCAGATTATCTTTCCCTGTTCGAGGGTAATATGCTTGTCCTCGAGTAGCTGGACGATGAACATGTCGCCCTTTTCCGGGGGCAAACCGACCATGTTGATGAGCTCCTTGGTCCCGAATTCAAAGTTGTGCATCTGCTTGGCATCGATCTTTACCTTGTGTTTTTCAATCTGTATGAGCAGCGTATCGTAAATTCGTCCGAGGGTGTCGCGGATCATCAGGTTCTCGAGCTGGCGGTAAGCGGTCCAGATCCGCTCGCTGAGGATCTGGATCAGGCGCGTCGCCAGCTGGGGCTGGGCCTGGACCATGCCCTCGAAGTTGGATTTGTTGATCGCGAGTACTTCAACATCTCCAAACGTGATGGCTGACGCGCTGCGCGGCTTGTTGTCGAGAATGGCCATCTCGCCGAAAATATCCCCGGCCTTGAGCACCGCCAGGAGGACCTCCTCGTTCACGATCTTCGTTATCTTGACCTTGCCCGATTGTATGATGAAGAGCTCTTCGCCCGGCTCGTATTCACAGAAGATCATCGTATTGTCTTTGTAGCGGCGGTTCATGCCGACCATCTGTCCCTGGGCGGGGGCCTTTAACGGCGCTTTCAGCGTCTGGAGGCGCTGGATGGCCTTGTCGCGGTTCTCGCCGTCCGGGCGGTACTGGAGGTATCTCTGGTACGCATAGGTGGCGTGGTTGATGATTTTCTTCTTGATGTAGTACTCGCCGATATTATAGAGGTGCGAAGGATCTTCTTCTGCGACATTCTTGAAGGTGAGATTGGTGATTGCCTGGTCGAAGTCCCTGAGCTTGCGGCTGAAGAAGCGGATGATTTTCATCGCAACGGTCGGGTTCTTCTGGATAAGGAGGCCGAACTTTTCCCTCTCGACCGATATGAGGGATACGTTTTCAAGCGCAACGGCAGACTCGATTCGATTGTGAGCGCTCATACAGGACACGACGCCGAAGAAGTCGCCGGGACCGAGGATCGAATACGGCTCAGTGGCGACAACCGGATTATCCTTGGCGACTTTTACTTTTCCCTTGAGAATTATATAAAAATTATTGGCGTTCTTTTTACCTTCAACTATGATAAAAGAATTAGCGAGATAATTCTCTACTTTAAATTGGGTATCGGCCATTCTTCCTCTTCATGAAATCAGATAATATAGAGCACTATTATTAAATTCGGCAAAAAATCAAGTAATTTCTAGTTTTTTATATCAGGTCATGGAATTAAAAAATGGGGCTTAACCGTGTACGGAATATACCCTGACATTATGGTAAACTGACCCAATTTAATTAAATTGTCCAGATAAAAAATTTTCTGCGATGTTGAATTCAGGAAGCCTGCTCATTCTATCATCTTTTTCAGCCTGCTAAGCTCGTTCAGGGC
>JAKJGD010000212.1 GCA_022704585.1 Spirochaetota bacterium
GAAATCCGGTTCGGACGAAATACATATAAAAAAGTCTGCTCTGTCATCAACACCGCGTCCGTACGGGACAGGAAGTTCCGGGTTGCGCTCGATTCGGTGAACGGCGCCGGCTCCGCAATCACCCAGAAGCTGCTCCATGAGCTCGGCTGCGAGGTCATACCGGTCCATTGCGAAATGAACGGGATGTTTCCCCGCGGGCCTGAGCCGCTTGCGAAAAACCTGTCGATACTGAGCACCACCGTACAGCGCCAGAAGGCCGACATCGGTTTCGCCCAGGATCCTGACGCCGACCGGCTGGCGATCATTGATGAGAATGGAAAGCCGATCGGCGAAGAGTATACGATCGCGCTTGTTGCCGAGCACCTCCTTTCCAGGCAGGCCGGGAGAGTGGTAATAAACCTCTCGACCACGAAAGCTGTCGACGACATTGCACGCAAGCACGGCGCTCCCGTTGCGCGTACGCGCGTCGGCGAGATAAACGTAGTAGAGGAGATGATGCGCCACGGGGCACGCATCGGCGGCGAAGGCAACGGCGGTGTCATCTCGCCGGACATACACCTTGGACGCGACAGTCTTGCCGGAATCGTATATGTCCTTGAGATGATGGCTGAACGGCAGAAATCTGTATCCGGGCTCGTTTCTGATCTGCCCGTTTACGTCATGGTGAAAGGCAGCGTCTCCCTGGCCGGAAAAGAAATCGACAGGGAACTGCTTCCGCGCATACAGAAGGAGTTCTCCGGCCAGAAAGTATCAACAATTGACGGTCTCAGGATAGAGTTTATCGAACATCCGGAGTTTGCCGGCGGCTGGGTCCATCTCAGGCCTTCGAATACCGAGCCCATTTTCAGGATTATCGCAGAAGGGAAAGATGACGCCCAGGCGAAGGCAATATTCGATACATTCTCACGCATGGTAAAATAACGCGCTCTCATTCACTGCAAACGTTCCGGCAATACGATATAATAATGCTGACACGAATTATCCGGGGTTCGATGGCAATCGTTCCCGGTCATTTTCTCTTATTATTAACCTTTGATTTTTCGGCTTGACAAATGTATATTATGGACGTGATTTACATGATTGATTGCGATCAACGAATATCAGCGAGAATAACCGGTTATACGACATGTTTAAAGAAAGATCATACTGCGGCGAACTAAAAACAAGTGATATCGGCAGGAACGTATCGCTTGCCGGATGGGTCGAGGGCAACAGGAACCTCGGCGGCCTCATCTTTATCAAGCTTCGCGACGTGAGCGGGACCGTACAGGTGGTGTTTGATTCGTCGGTAGACCCCGGGCTTGTCGCCTCGGCCGACCAGGCCCGCAGCGAGTTCGTCGTGGAAATTACCGGTACGGTACGCGGCCGGGATGAGAAGAACATCAACCCGAATATTCCAACCGGTGCTATAGAAGTTCTCGGCGATTCCATAACGATTCTTAATGCTTCCCAGGTACCGCCTATTCCTATTGATTCGAAAGATCAGATCGGCGAAGACCTGAGGCTCAGATACCGTTTTCTTGACCTTCGCAGGGAGGAGATGCGGGACGCTATCATCAAGCGACACCGCGCCATGCAAACGATACGGCGCTACCTGACCGCAAACCGCTTCTTCGAGATCGAAACGCCGGTGCTGAACAAATCGACTCCTGAAGGGGCTCGTGACTTTCTCGTGCCCAGCAGGTTAAGCAAGGGCGAGTTTTACGCGCTGCCGCAGTCCCCCCAGCTCTTCAAGCAGATTTTAATGATATCGGGGTTCGACCGTTACTTCCAGATAGTCAAGTGCTTCCGGGATGAAGACCTCAGAAATGACCGGCAGCCCGAGTTCACGCAGGTCGACCTTGAGCTGTCGTTCATCGATGCGGACATTATCATGGGTATCATCGAAGGACTTCTCAAGGAGCTTGTAAGTGACATTAACAACAGGGATATCCAGGTCCCGTTTATCCGTTTATCGTATAAGGAAGCGATGGACCGTTTTGGCACGGACGCGCCGGACACGCGCTTCGGACTCGAGATAGCCGACTGCAGTGATATTTTCTCAGGTTCCGAATTCACGCTTTTTACCGGCGCGCTTCAGGCGGGCGGCACGATCAGGGGTATTGCAGTGCCCGATAACGGTAAAATCTCCCGGAAAATGATCGACCGGTATTCAGAAGAAGCGAAAGTCTTCGGGGCTAAGACTCTCCCCATGTTTAAATTCAACAATAATGCCGCTGAGGGCGGCATCGCCAAGTATCTGAAGCCGGATGAGCTGGAAAAGATAAAAGAGCGGTTCGGGCTCACGGGCCAGTCGGTACTTTTCTTCGCGGCCGATAAAAAGGACGTGGTTTTCAGCACGCTCGCAAATCTCCGCGTTAAAATTGCCCGCGAGCTCGGCCTGATCGATGAAACAAAACTGAGCTTTTTATGGGTCACGGACTTTCCGATGTTTGAATACAGCCCGCAGGACGGACGATATTACGCAAAACATCATCCCTTCACCGCTCCCAAGGCCGAGTTCATCGGGAAGCTGGACAATCTCAAACCCGAGGAGGCGGACGGCGTTCTTGCCCAGGCCTATGATGTCGTTTTAAACGGGGTCGAGATAGGCGGCGGTTCCATCCGCATAAACACCCCGGAGCTCCAGAGCAGGATATTCTCTCTCCTGGGCATTTCCCCGGAAGAGGCATCGGTAAAATTCTCATTTCTCATTGAAGCACTGAAGTTTGGTGCACCTCCTCACGGTGGACTGGCGCTCGGCCTGGACCGCGTCATGATGATTCTCCTGAACAGAAAATCGATACGTGATGTCATCGCGTTCCCGAAGACCACGACAGGACAGTGCCTCATGAGCAATGCGCCATCACCGGTATCGGCAGATCAGCTGAAAGAATTAAATCTCTCCATAATCAGCAAATGACATGATAGAGAACAAATTCGAAGTCGATGAAAGGACAGCCATCCGTCGCATATGCGGTTACCAGGATACCAATATCCGGAAAATCGAAAAGATGGCCGGCGTCGAAATCATTCCCCGCGGGAACACGCTTATCGTAAAAGGAGTAAAAGAAAAAAACGATCTCGCCATGAACATGCTCCATGTCCTGTGCGATTTCCTTGAAGCGAACGGTCCTACCTACGAGTTTGATGATTTCGAACTCCGCTATATCGTCAATACGGTCATGTCCGGGAGGACCATCCGTCCGGACGAGATTAATCGGCTCAAGCTGAACTTTCCCGATACCGGCAAAACGATCATGCCGAGAACTATCAATCAAGCGCAGTATATCACCTCGATCCACAATCACCCGGTGACATTCGCGACCGGACCGGCCGGCACCGGAAAGACCTATCTTGCCGTGGCGATGGCGATCAGGATGTTGCTTTCCGGCAAAGTCGACAGGGTCGTACTTACCCGGCCTGCGGTTGAAGCTGGGGAAAGCCTTGGCTATCTTCCGGGCGATCTCATTCAAAAAATCAATCCGTATCTGCGCCCGCTGTATGACGCACTGTTTGACCTCCAGCCATTTGAAAAGGTCGGCAAGATGATGGAAAAAAACCAGATTGAGGTTGCACCGCTCGCGTACATGAGGGGCCGAACCCTCAATAACTCATTCATTATACTGGATGAGGCCCAGAACACCACGGTTTCCCAGATGAAGATGTTCCTGACCAGGCTCGGAGTAAACTCGAAATTCGTCATAGCCGGTGACGATACCCAGATTGACCTGGAAAAGCCGAAGAAATCCGGCATATTCCAGGCCATGAGAATATTAAAGGGGATCGACGAGATCAGCTTTATCCGCTTTACCAGGGAAGATATTTCCCGTCACCCGGTCGTAGAAAAAATAGTTGCCGCCTACGAGAAGAGCGGTTATAGTGATTAGTTTATAGATAAGCACCATGAAATATTCGTTCAATAGTGCGGTAGGGTCCGTACGCAATTTCTTAAATGACCGGAATATCAGGTTTTCATTAATCTCGGTCCTGATACTTATACTCATTTCAACCGTGCTTCTTTCAATTAACCTCATAGGCACATCGTACCATTACGAAGAAGGTGACATAGCCGACGAAGACATCCGCGTTCCCCGCGATATCGAATATGTCAATGAATCCGAGACCAAGATTGAGCGGAAGAGGGAAGCCGAGGCCGTGCCGATCGTATTCGACATGGATGCTACAGTGCTCCAGCGAAAGCTTAACCTGACGAGCGCGCTCATCAACCATGCCTCCGCGACCGTAAAACAGTTCCCGCCGGCAGGGACGGATGTCACCTTTCAGGTTTACGCCATGAAGTCCCGCATGCCCAAATACCTTCAGTTCAGCGATGCCGTGCTTTCGGAAATACTCCGGTACCGGGACCTCGCGAAGCTGAAAAAAGTCATGTCCCTCGTATTAATCTATATATACAATGACCCGGAAATGGGGGTCCTGGACAAACCGTATGACAACCCTCTCAAGATAAACAATAACAATATAACGGTTCGCACCATCAATAGTCCTGAGCCGGTCGATGAAATATCCCGCGTGCTATCCGGTATAAAAAGCAGGGAGGATATCAATTCGAACCTGTACGGGATATGTTATTCAATCGAACCGTCCCTCCCCAAGCCAACCATTAACGCCGTCTCTTCGATAATATCCTCGATACTTGAGCCGAACATCTCGTTCAACATCGAGGAGTCCAAGAGAAGAATAACAGAGACCCTGAAAAAAGTTTCGCCGGTGACCAGCAAGCTTAAAAAAGGCCAGACCATAGTCCGCGAGGGTGACACGATAACGAATGATATTTTAAAAAGGATAGATATCTATAACAAGCAGACTGCCACATTGAATATCAACTTTGTTGCCGGCATACTGATCATCCAGCTGCTTTTCTTCCTGATTTTCGGGTTCTTTCTCGTTGAATTCAACAAGGTGTTCATACCGGACAGAAAGTCGACGTTCATTATTTTCACACTCGTGCTTGCTTTCATGGTATATACGTTCTTCATGT
>JAKJGD010000213.1 GCA_022704585.1 Spirochaetota bacterium
CTCGTCGTCGACGACGAGTATCCTGGCGCTGCCTTCGCCCGAGATCGCGGGAAGGGGCGGGAGCTCCTGCAGGGCGATCGCCTTCACTTCGCCTCCCGCCGTGTCCGCCGGGATGGTCGACTGGTTCTCCGAGACGGGTATCGTGAAGATGAAGCTCGATCCTTTTCCCGGCTCCGACTCGACCCATATCCCGCCGTTGTGAAGCTCGATCAGCTTTTTCGTTATCGAGAGGCCCAGGCCGGTGCCGCCGTATTCGCGGGAAATGGAAGCGTCCACCTGCTCGAACGAGCGGAAGATGTCGCCCTGCCTGTTGTGGGGAATGCCGATGCCGGTGTCCTCCACGCGCACCTCGACCATGTGAGTCCCGGCGTGCAGGTCGCGGGCGGCTGCCGTGATCCGGACGTGGCCGCGGTCCGTGAACTTGATGGCGTTCCCGACCAGGTTGAAGAATATCTCCTGGAGACGGTTTTCATCCGCGAACACGAGCGGCAGCCCCTCCGGCACGTCGTTCTTGAGCTCGATCAGCTTGCCGCGGAGGAGCGTTCGTGCCATGACGAACACCAGGTCGGCGAGCTGGTGCAGGTCTACGGGACGGCGCCGAAGCTCGAGGGTGCTGTTTTTCATCTTTGAATAATCGAGGATGTCATTGATCAGGCTGGAGAGACGCAGCCCGCTCGAGCTGATCATCGAAAGGTTGTATTTCATCTCTGCGGTCATGGGCCCGGCGGCGCCGTCGATGAGCGATTCAGCCATGCCGATGATGCCCACCAGGGGCGTCTTCAGCTCGTGCGAGGTGTTCGCGAGGAATTCGTCTTTCAGCCGGTCGGCCTTGCTCAGGTTCTCGATCGCCATCTGCTGGGAGCGTATGGCGTCCTGCTGGGCGCGGTCCTTCTCCATCTTGATGACGTTGATCCGGTCGCCCAGTCCCAGCGCGAGCAGGATAAATTGTATGACCGAGCCGATCTGCAGGGCGTACGTGGTGAAGGTGTTGGTCGGCAGGACGGCAAGGACTTTGAAGGCGTAGATGATCCCGCCAAAGAGGATGATCAGCCATGAGCCCATGAAATAACGGGCCGGCCGCGACTTCCTGAACACGCCCACCGAGCCGACCGTGACGACCGAGCCGAGCGTAAGGAGCGAAAGCGCGACCTGGATCTGCACCGCGATGGAATATTTCAGGAAAAGCTGGAACGTGATCGAGACGGCCGTGAAGACTGCCAGCCCGGTGAAATAACGGTTGAAGGCAGGGTAGAGCTTCTTCGTGTCGAGAAACGACCGGGTGAAGAGGATCAGCGTGACCAGCGTAATGGCGATTGAAAAGGGTATGACATGGTTGTACTTCTCGAGGAACGAGGGCCAGAAATATTCCTGGAGGGTCCCGTTCTGGATCAGCTGGAAGAATCCGAAACCGAGAACGAAGAGAATGTAATACAGGTACGAGATGTCCCGGATCGAGACGAAAATGAAGAGGTTGAATATGCAGATGAAGAGTATGATCCCGAAATAAATGCCCAGGATATACTGCTCCCTGTGGTCACTGGCCTGGAAAGACGATTCCGACTCCAGGGTCAGCGGGATTTCCATCCGGTCCTGGTTCCTGAGCCGCAGGTAATAGGTCCTGGTCTCACCCGGCCCCGGATCGAGATGGAATAAAAAGAACCGGTGTGGCACCTGCCGCGTCGAGAAGGGGCGGGAGAAGCCTGTTTCAGACAGGAGCAGCACCTTCCGGTCGGGCCTGACCTCGTACAGGCTGATATGGTCCATGAGCGGGTAGCCGAATTTGAGGATCCAGTGCTTGTGCTTCAGGCTGTCGGTCCTCAGCGTGAACCTCACCCAGTACACCGAATCGGTAAAAGCGAAATTCGGGGTTTCTTCCTTGCTCGGGTGGAACGTGTAATCATGGGATGTGCCGGTGATGTCATGTATCGTGAGGAGCCCGTTGACGTCTTCGAGATATTCCAGGTGCAGGCCCAGCGGATAGATGTCCCGGGCGTCGTTCACCTGAACCGGCTCGGCGGCGAACAGGGTGCTGCCTGTAGTGATGAAAATGATGATGAATAAAGGGATAAGTATTATCCGGGGAAAGGCCAGGCAGGTACGGTCGTGGGAATGGCGCATATATGAATGTCTCTATCCCGAAATTGGACGAAAGTCAAATTATCAAGGCTTGTTGTTGTGTCACCCTGTTGTTATACGTACCTTTCCAAACCATTTCTGTCAATATAAAAACCTCAATCCCGGGTGTTTTGGTCTTCGATAGTCCGTTTTCCCTTATCTTAAAATATTCCGAGATTGACGGGCCGGCAATAACATGGTTACACCGGATATCGATGCAACGGGAATTACAGCAGGTATGATTGCTGAAATGATTGCGTTTTAATAAATGAATTAATTTTTCTTATTCTATAAACAGGGGCTCTACCGCTGATTTATCCGGTTTCAGAATATACCTTTTAAGATAAGTACACACAGGTATGCTTCTGTTGGAATATTATAATACAATACCGCGTGTTGTGTAAAGGGCTGTGGGGCTCAACAGACCTTAGTTGTGCTGCCGGTACCGGGGGCCTGCCGGGGCCTGTGTAACGGTTTGAAACATCAAATTGAGCTTTCAACACAAAAAGCGCTGGACAAAAGTCAAAAACCAGGATTGAGTATAACCATTTCGATGCTGGGGGAATATTATGAAAATATCCATTATCTTTCTGGCTTTATTTGTGGCAATAACAGTGTTTCCTGGATGTAAAAAGTCACCGGAACAGGAGCTTGCCGTTACGGTTCACTTCTCGGTCGGTAACGCACGGATCGTATCCGCCGGCGGTGAGAAGGCCGCTGTATCCGGGGATAGTATATCGTTTAACGACACCATTGTCACCGGCGCCGCATCGATTGTTGATCTTAATTTCGGCAGCAAGGGGATAATCAGGATTGTCGAGAATTCCAGCGTCAGGATGGCCCAGATCCAGCCGTCTCCCGGAACCAGCCAGGTGCAATTTGACATGGAAAAGGGGAAAATTGTCGTGATAATGTCCAAACTGTCAAGGGCAACAGATTTCAGTGTCAGAACTCCGACCACAATCGCAGCTATCAGGGGGACTTCTTTCATGGTCGTTTCTGATCCCGGCAGTTCAAAGATTTATGTTCTCAAGGGGAGAATCCTTGTCCAGCTGGCCAGGGAAGGCAAGCTGGCCGGGAATATCGAAAAAATGCTGGAAGCAAACAAGAAAGTCGTTGTGAGCGAAGACCTGGTAAACCAGATCGTTGCCGGTAAAAAGGATATCGAGGTAGTGTCCCTGAATCCTAAAGAGATTTCCGATATCAAGAAAGAAATAAAAGATATAAAAGCAAGCGATAAACTTGACGCTGAAGCGCAAAAGGAGTTTGCCGAGATACTCCGCGATGCGGATGAAAAACCTGGTGCGGCGAAAAAGGGAAGGACGGAGCCGCAAAATCAGGATATCCAGAGCATTCCGAGCATATAACTCCGTTGACCCGATACGTTTACCCATCAGACAGGGGGTGAGACCATGAAAATATCAACGTCTGTAGCAACCACATGTATTGTCGGATTTTTATTGTTCGCGCTTTCTTTTCCGCTGGACGCCGCGCCACAGCAAAAACAGGCGGCGAAACAGCAGAAGCTGTACGAGGTCAAGAAGACCAGGCCCGGGAAGGACGGCAAGCGGGAGTGGCACATCAGCGTCGGATTCAGGGCGGGATGCTTCTGGTGGCAGCCGGTATGGCAAAAGTACGTTGCCAATGAAGTGGGCAACGGGCTGGACAATTTTAAATACCGCATGGGCCCCAACGCGATTTACGGACCCATGCTGAGCTTTACCTTCAATAAGCAGTGGAGCTTGTCCTGGAACTTCCAGTATGGCCAGTACGTAGCGCGGGCACGCGCGCTGATATGGTTCCCGCCGCTCATCCCGGTGCTCATCCCGGGGAATATTCGCTTCAGGGTCGCCAAAATGGACAGCGATCTGCTGGCCATGGTGACCCTGGCAAAATTCGTTAAGCTGTTTTTCGGGCCGCGGTACCAGGGATACCGTTACAACGAGAAGTTTCTGCTGATCAAGTCGTCTCCGGTGGTATACCACTCGGTCTCGATGGGGGTAGGCGCCGCTTTTACGGTGCCGATCGGCGCCAGCTTCTACTTCCTGCCGAACATCTCCCTGGTGGGGCTTGTCGGCTGGGAAGAACAGAACCCCTTCAAGCTGTCGTATACGCTTCAGAGCGTCCCCGGGATCTCCGGCGCTCTCGGCTTTAACGCCAATGTGGACTTCGGCTACTTCGTTGTTCCCGCCGGTCTCACGATCACGGCCGGTTTCCGCGTGCAGTATCTTCATTATCTGAAGAAGGCGCGCGTATCTTACGGGAATAATGCCGATATCTTTTTCGGACCGAGCGTGTCCGTTATCTATACGTATTAATTGTTGAAACAACGCCCCGTATACAAGCAAGGCCCATTGGATACAATGGGCCTTGCTTGTGCCGGGAAGTCAGAGATCGAAATAACAAATATCAACACAAAAAAAACTGGGTAGAGGGCTTAAAATTTATCGAGAACTAACGCGGCCAACTGCGTTATCTCGGCCGTGGTGAAGGGCTTGCGCAGGGAAGCGGTGAAACCGAAATCCTCGGGCCGGGCCATGATATCGCTCTCGCTGTAACCGCTGACAGCGATGAGCGGCAAGCCGGGGCAGAGGGTCTGGATCTCAGCGCAGATTTCCTCGCCTCCCCTTCCGCTCGCGACCGTTAGATCGAGCATGCACAGTTTGAAGGGGCGGTCTTCGTCGCGGCACTTTCTGATCAGCGCCAGGGCCGCGTCGCCGTGGGCCGCGGTCTCAACTTCGTATCCGGCGCTCTTCAGCATCCGCTCCGTTACCGTGCGCACCACCGGTTCATCATCCATCACCAGCACGCGGCCGGCCCCGCGCCGCAGCGCCGGCCAGTCCTCCTGCCGCTCGGGAG
>JAKJGD010000214.1 GCA_022704585.1 Spirochaetota bacterium
CACGCCGAGCCACACGCACGATTCGGTGAACTTGGCCGCGGCCGTCACCATGGTGTTATTGGCCCAGACCAGGTAGCCTTTCCCCTTCTGCTCGCGGTGGAACTTGTACCACTTCGCGTAGAAGGGCTGGAGGCTTCGGTGGGCGGCATACTCGAACTGGTTCCAGTTCACATAGATGTTGTCCAGGTATACCTTCCACCCCTCGCCCTCGGCGCTCCCCTCGTAGTCCATGATGGCGTTGCTCATGAAGCAGGTGAGCCCGACCGCGGCCCGCAGGCCGCGGAGGCCGAACGTGTTAAGGGCGCGCCGCTCGTCATGGTTGCCCAGGATCCCGAGCATCTCGGTTCCCTCGGGGAGCGAGGACGGGAAATAGGTGTCGTAGACATGGTAGATCTCGCGGACATCCGTCTTCCCGTGGATGATGTTCTCGCAGATCTTGAAGAGCGAGGAGTTGTAGGGTATCAGGCCCGTCCTGGCAAGAAAGCGCTCGTGGCCCCAGTAGCACTCGGAGACGTTCAGGAAGAAGTTCTTCTTCAGCTTCCGGAGCGCGCGCTCCACGTTCAGCATGAGGTAGTAATGCAGCGGCACCGCGATGATGTCCCGGCAGGCCGAGTCGTAGTAGCCGGTGGTGATGAAATGCCCGTCCTCCCGCTCGTTGACGATGATGTTTCCCTCCACCATGTCCGCGACGTCGCGCTTGTGCTCGTACACGTAGGGGAAGTTGTTCTTCTTCATCATGATCGGCACGGCATGGGCCGAGTCGAAGCGGATGCCGTCGATGTCGAACCTCTCGACCAGGGTCGTGATCGAGCCTGCCAGCCATTCCCAGATCTCGAACTTCCGGTAGTTCAGGAGCCTGCCGTCGTTCCATGAGCCGTAACGGCCGTCCGTGGAGGCGCGCACCACCAGGCTCCCGCCGTCATCGTAGGTTTTGACCGAGTACTCGTCCGGCAGGCTGTCGCTCGAGCGGTTGATGTGGGGAATGATGTCGACGATGACACGGATGTCCATCGCGTGGGCGCGGTCGATCAGCTCCCTGAGCTCTTCCTCGCCGCCCAGCTGCGGCTCGATCTCCACCAGGTCCATGGGCGAGAAGGGAGAGGGCGAGGTCGCGTTCTCCGCCCAGTCATCCCTGTTCCGCCCGCGCTTCTGCACGCCCAGGAGGTAGATCGTGGTAACGCTGTAGCTCTTCTTTATGTCCTCCAGGTGCGCCGTGATGTCCGAGAACCGCCCGAGCCGGATCACCTCGCCGTGCTCGTTGTAGACCAGGCCGGGGTGGCCGGTCCCGTCGGTCCAGTAGGCGCGGGTGTGGCCGTGGATGTCGGTGAAGATCTCCAGCACGATCTCGCCCCGTATGTCCGGGATGACATTCACCCGTCCGGAGAGGCCCGGCAGGGTTATCCATGACGAGTACTTCCGTTTTTTCACGAACACGACGAAGTCGTAGTGCCCGTATTCGTCGAAGAGATGCCCGGCGGAATAGGTCTCGCCGCCATCGTGCTCGAGGGGAATATCAGAGTAATCGATGTCAGGCTCGCAAAACAGCCGTCCCTGCGCGCTGTTGCGGTATATCCTCAGGTGGTAGTCCGCCGGCGCGCCCGGGATCTCCAACGAGAAGCGGTACCGGGTCCCGACCTTCACGTTGATGAAGCGGGTCGCGAGCGGGGCGTCAAACTCCTTGGGCGCCAGGATCCGCTCCAGCGTGATGTTCGCCAGGTTGCGGACCTCGTGCAGGTCGTGTCCCGAGGCCGCAACCAGCAGGCGCACTATCTCCCGGAGCGATTCCGCGTCGCCGGCCGCCTTGTAGCGCCGCGCCAGCCGCTCGAGCGACTTGACCGCCTCCAGGTTGCGCTGGTAATGAAAGTTCAGCTCGTCGCCGCGGACGCGGGCGTCCAGCTCGCGCAGGTACTTGTGCCGGCTCGTCTCGCTGAACTTGCGGACCCGCTTCTCCGCGACGGCCTCCGGGATCTCCTCGATTTCGAACTGCTGCGCGTTCCGGATCACCTCGTCGACCAGGAAATTCATCGCCCGGGACACCCCGGGCGGATAGACCGCCGTGTGGTTGTAGCCCGTCTGGATCGCGCGCTCCTCGATCATCAGGAGCGTCTTGAACGCGTCGAAGAGCTCCGCGCCGCCCTTCTTCTGCTCGGCCGTAAGCGCGTCGAAGGTTTTAAGGCCCAGGTAGATGGAAGGTATTTCAGCCCAGGGAGGCCCCTGCCCCACGTGGGAGATGGCCGTGGTGTCGTTGCTCACATGAAAGATCGTGGGCATGTCCGGCAGCTCTTTCACGATGATGAAGCGCCGGCCCAGGATGCCGTCAAAATCGCCGGCAGCCACCGCGCGGTGGACGAACACGATCGCCGCGATGAGCCGGGACGAGAGCCGGATGTCGCTCGCAAGCCTGCCCCTGACGGTCTGGTCCCCGCGCGCTATCGCGTCTATGGCGCTGTTTCGCATGTCGAAAAAGCGCTCGCGGTACAGCTCGGGCGGGTCCCCGCCGCGCAGGCTCCGCACCACGTCCCCGTCCAGGTAGAACTCGAACGCGCGGTTCTCGCCGAAAGCGCGGGCCAGGCCCTCTTTCACGAGGCGGTCGGATATCAGGTGCTCGTCCGTGATCCGGAAGCGGCAGAGGCTGCTGGATATGACTGGTTCCACTGGAATTATACCTCTATTTAACTATAAACTCGGTTGATTGAGCGTCAATCGAAAAATATGGATTAATCCACCTGCCCCACTCCCCGCAACCCCGGGATGGGTGAATAAATAATTAACCACGAATAAACAATAATACGGACACATCATGCTGCCTCGTGAAATTCTACAATTCTGAATCAACTGGACGAAAGATTATCATTTCGTCATTCCTTCATATATGTTCAATTCGACTGTCCGGTATTTTTGTTCTTGATATATGCTATGAATTCCTTTCTACTTGACGCCGATAGGATCAACGATCCACCTGTACCGTTTCTGATTTGATCCATTTTCTAATATATTGATCGTACGCCATGGAGGACGAATGATGAAACTGATTCTGACGTTGACTCTCGCAATCGGCATTGCCGCCTTCCCGGCCGAGTCGTATGCCCAGTGTAAAAGCGGCAACTGCATGGATGGCAGGGGCGAGATGCTCTTCAGCACGGGTGACGCATACAATGGCCAGTTCAGGAAGGGCACCATGAACGGCACCGGGGAGATGATCTTCAAGACCGGAGACAGGTATAAGGGCGGATGGAGGGACGGCAAGATGAACGGGCTTGGCTCAATGTTGTTCGCCACCGGAGACACGTATAAGGGGATGTGGAAGGCAGGCCTTATGGATGGTCATGGAGTCATGGTGTGGAAAAGCGGCGAAAAGTACGAAGGCGGCTGGAAGAACGGCACAATGCACGGTCAGGGTGTCCTGACGGTGAAGGAAGGCACCAGGACGAGGGGCAGATGGGAGAACGGAGCGCCCGTGTCTGCACCCGCAAAGGGAGGCGGGGTGAAAATGACCGGCGTGTGGAAGTTCTTCTGCCAGGATAGCCCCTTTGATGCCACGAAAAAGCCCCTGGGCACCATGACCTTCGGCGCCGACAATAAAGGCGTCTGGCGGTATAAACATCATAGCTCGGAGACGGGGGACGTCAAAAACGTATCCGAGCCCTTTACCTGGATCCTGAGCGGCAGTGAGCTTCTGCTGACCTTCCCCAACAGGGCCACGGCAGAAAAGGGTCCGAATGAGCCTGACAAGTATCTCTACGATGCAAAAACCCGTGTTTTCAACAAGGCGAAGGAGGAGTTCGGGCCGGCCGGGCTCGTTTCGCGCTTTCAGCTGCGAAAGTAAGTACGGGCACCACGGCCCTGCGTATAGTGCGAAAATACGGCATTCCCGGGGGAGAAGACATGCGCGGGATCAAGATGCGCCGTAAAAACGGCTTTGGCTTTCACATGCGTTTCAAGCCTGTTCCGGGCAGCGATAACGACAAATAGTCCCCGCCGCCAGTTAAAGCGCGGTTGGGTGCTTCAACAACAGCACAGGGCGGGATACCTGACGAGGATTCCCTGGCGGCGTTTCAACCCTTATCCCTGGATACCTGTATTGTTTTCTCTGGGTTATTGTACAGGTGTTTCCGGATCGCGTTACGCTGGACAGCCAGGGCCAGATGGTCGGGTTTATCATCACTGGAAACCGCTTCAGCAAGAGCGACAGCCACTTCAACCTCGCCGGCGGCCACCACGGAAGCGCCCGCCCTGCGGAGAGCATCCACATCACGCAGGTGCGCACATCGCGCGAGAATGCGCAATTCCCGGTTGAGAACACGAGCCTGCCGTATGATCTCCGCGGCGTTCTCCACGTCGGCGCTCAAAACAAGGCTTCCCGCGTTTCCTATACCGGCCTGTTCAAGTATTCCCTGGCGCAAAACGTCTCCATACAGGGCGTCGCATCCGTTTTTTTTCAAATGGCGCACGGTGTTCAGGTTTAATTCGATCACGGTAATTGATGCCCCCCGGTCGGCGAGGAGCCGATGGACCGTCCTGCCGACGGGGCCATAACCCACGAGGATGCATCTGTTTGGATCGATCACAGGATGCTCTGCTGCAGCGGGAGCGATATTCGATTTTTTCAAGGAAATACGGCGCGCCAATCGATATATTCCCGGATTAAGAGCGATAGATATTATCGATGCCGCCACCATGGCATCCCATCCGGCGCTCGTGATCAGTCCCAGCTCGCGGGCCACGGTAGCAAGAATAAAGCTGAACTCCCCAATTTGAGAAAGGGCCGCGCCGACCGGAATGGCGGTGGAAAGCGGCCTGCCCAATAACCGCACGGTCACAAGAGTGGAGAGCGGCTTCCCGATCAATACCACTGACAGCACCACTCCTATCAAAAGCGGCTCATTCACGATGCTGAGAGGATTGAAGAGCATGCCGACAGATACAAAGAAGAGTACCGCGAAAGCATCACGCATGGGAAGCGCGT
>JAKJGD010000215.1 GCA_022704585.1 Spirochaetota bacterium
CGGTGATCCGCCGGAACGGCCGTTATTTCACCGCGCCCGTGTGAGGCGAGGCGCGATGTGTCACCGGCCCTTGTTAACGCCGGTTCTCTCCTCCGCAGCCCTGCCCTTCTCCTCCCACTCCTTCGCCTCGGGGTCCTTTTTCAGCGCGCTGTATATCTCGGACAGTGAGTAGCAGGCCTCGAAGTTGTCCGGGTTCAGCCCGACGGCTTTTTTCAGGCTCGAGATCGCCTGATCGATGCGGCGTTTCCTGCTCCCGGGGAGCTTCTGCGTGAAATAGATGTATCCTAAAAGCAGATACGCCTTCTCGAAATCCGGCTTCACGAAAGCGAGCCGCTCCAGCGCCTCAGCCGCGGGCGCGTAATCATTACTGCTGCGGCAGAGCTCGAACAGCCCCAGGTACGCCTCGATAAGCAGGGGGGCCTCGTCAATGGCCCGGCGGTAGAGCGCAGCCGCTTCCCGGTGCAGTCCGGCGTCCCGCGCTTCCCGCGCCCGGTCCAGCAGGCCGCCGGACACGAGCTTCGACTGCCGGTAGCTGGCCTGGAAATGGTGGTCCGCGGCGGCGCGGTCCCCCCGCGCGAGGTAAAATCGCACGAGAGCAGCGTTGCCCTTCACGTGCGAGGGGTCAATTTGCACGAGCCGCTTGAAATGACTGAAGGCTTCTTCTGCGTCACCGAAGCGCTCGCACAGCACCCCGGCGGCCATGTGAACATCGGGCTGCCGGTCGTTGACGGCAAGGGAGCGCCGGTAATACGAGAGGGCCCGGAACCCGTCCTCCTTCATGGAATAAATCTCCCCGAGGTAATTCGCGGCCTGGTAACACTGCGGGTTTATATCGAGGCACCGCTGGAAGCTATGGATCGCATACTCGAACATCTTGCCCCGGTACTGGACGCTCCCCTTTTCCAGGTAGTATTCCCATGTGTGCCGCTCGAACCCGGCCCCGCTCACATGGCCGATCACGGAAAAAAAGGTACAAAAAAATATTGCGTATTTTATTATTGACAATTTCCGCATATATATTAATTGTGTATCGTTTTTCAAGTGGTCAGGTAGCTCAGTCGGTAGAGCAGTGGACTGAAAATCCACGTGTCGACGGTTCGATTCCGCCCCTGACCACAGTTTTTCTTTCTTCACGCTGCACTACCATACCGAATTATCAAGCATTAAATACGCACCCCCGGTTCTCCATCCGGCAACCTCACGCAGCAGCGCTTCATTTATTCGACTTGTTGCATAACCATGTATGCGTCCTGAATCGAAATCTGTCATTCCGGCCGAAGCGCAGCGAAGTGCAGGAATGACAGACGGGTTTTGCTACAAGTCTGTTATATGAACGGGATAGATCGATGCTGCCGGTCCGGGGCGGTGACTATCACGACTCTCTTTTCCCTTCACCCTGCGCGGCGAGCTCCGCGAGGATGGTCCCGCGCGCCCGCACCTTCAGCTCGTTCAACCGGTCCTCGCCGTAGCCGTCGATCTCGATGGGTGGAAGTATCGTCATGACTGCGGTCCCGGGAAACACGTCCCACCCGCCGGGCGGGAGGATACGGCGGGTACCGGTGATGGTGACGGGGAGTATCGGCAGGTTGAGCTCCCGCGCAATCACGAAGGCACCGTTCTTGAACTCGCCGAGCTCGCCGGTCCTGCTACGGGTGCCTTCCGGCAGCATGATGATCGACGTGCCGCCGACGATTTTAGAGCGTGCGCCCTCGAGCGTGCTCCTGAGCGCCTCCGGGCTCGAGCGGTCGACGTAGATGTTGCCCCCCTTCTCGCCCGCGTATCCGAACACGGGGACCTTCCGCAGCTCGGACTTCATCACCCACTTGATGTTGATGCCGAGCCAGCCGTAAAGCACCAGTATGTCATACTGGCTCTGGTGATTGGCGATGACCATGTAGGAGCGATCATTCCGGATATTCTCCCTTCCGATCACCTTCACGCGGATCGGCGTGATATAGCTTATGAACCGCGACCACCAGACCCCGGTCGTCCGGTGGGCCACCCGGTCATTGAACAGGAATATGATTACGACGCCCAGGGCGACGAAGAAGCAGGTCGCGAGCACGCTCATCGGGATGAGCACTAATAACCTGTAAGGCTGATACAGGAGCCGGAGCAATTTTCGTGTGACACCCATAACCGCAATCCTCGATACCAGGCAGAGTAAGCGCGCCGTGCAGGCGGCCGTCAATCAGTCGGAAAGTAAGCCGTCCATACCAGCGCGTCAAGAACGGCGGTCTGCAGGCAGAAGGCCGCGCACCCGGCCACCGCGAGACGGTGAGCCCACGCCGGCTCGGCGGGCTGGACCGCGATGAGCGCGGCCAGCAGCAGCAGCGACGCGATGCCCGTAATTCCCAGCACGGCCCGGATGCCGATCCAGGTCATGAGCGAAGGGTTCCCGATCATGACGAACGTAAGCGGCATCCAGAGCGCCGAGGGCACGAGTACCAGCGCGTAGAGCCAGGGGAACAGAGCGTACGAAAAGTGTCCGGCGATCGTGACGCCGTCCGGGTCCAGGCGGAACAGGATAAAATATGTAAAGGCGAGGTATCCGGCAGCCGCCGTGAACATCGACACGGTATATACCGGCATGATGGCGCGGGGCACTTCGCCCCAGAGGGCTCCCCGGGCTTCCGGGTGGTTCATGATGCCGATCGCATAACTGACAAGCACGGCTGTGCCGCCTGCCAGGTTAACCAGCAACAGGTAGAGCTTGTGCGGATGCAGGTTCATAGGATTCCCCCCGTTTCTGTTTCCAGCTATTATTAACTGTACTATTCGTTATGTCAATGTAATTAAGCCGTCGCCATCCCGGGCTTGTTATTCCGAGCCCCGCCCGCCGGGCCAAGAAATACATTTGCGTTTCCGTTTATCATCCCGGACCCCGATTGGGGTGGGGGATTGTTCACCATTACCAGGGAACAATTTTTCAGTCGCTGCGCTCCCTGGAAATGACAGATTTACAACAAGTCCAATATACAACAATATCAGGCTGTCGTGTGCCGTAATATAATTTTATTACGGCACATCACGTAGGTACGCGGCCGTAAAAGACGTTGACATCATCAAATAAAATGTATATTTTTATCCCATGAAAAATAAATGCATGAAGAACCCGATCTCAATTATAGCATCATCAGTGCTGGTGCTTGCCGGCTGCAGCGCCGCGCCCCCCACGCTCGGGACCGTGCCCGTCGTGGACATCAACCGCTTCATGGGCGACTGGTACGTGATCGCGAACATACCGACCTTTCTGGAGAAAGAAGCGCACAATGCGGTAGAGTCCTACCGGCTCGACGCGGACGGTACGATCGCGACGACCTTCACCTTCCTCAAGGGCGGTTTCGACGGGCCGGTCAAGACCTATCATCCGCGCGGCTTTATCCGCAGCACGGCGTCGAACTCGGTATGGGACATGCAGTTCCTCTGGCCCTTCAAGTCCGAGTTCCTGATAATCTATCTCACCGGAGACTATTCGGTCACGGTGATTGGCCGCAGCAAGCTCGATTACGTGTGGATCATGGCCCGCACCCCCGCGATTCCCGAGGCACAGTACCGGAAGATACTCGGCAACCTGGCCACCCTCGGGTATGACGCCGGAAAGATCAGGAAAGTGCCTCAGAAATGGGACGCGCCCTGAAACGCGACCTGCACGGAAGAACCAAAATTAGTATTGATTTTCCGGACGGGATCCGTCATTATACCCGGCATCATGACATTTTAATTTCGGGGGACCCACGTGATTTTTTTTAAACGCGTTCGCGGGCCATTATATATTCTTCTCGCCATCGGCCTTATGACATCCGGCTGCGACAGGGAGGAGGACGGGACCGAATCCCTGCTCATGGCGGGCATGGGATGCGCCGCGGCCTCCCCGCTCACGATGAGGTCCACCACCTATGACATGTCCGACCAGGTGACCGCCATTTCCGAACAGGTGGTGCAGAATTTTCTCGTGTCCGATACCCAGCCTGACATGTACGCACTATATGCTGGGGTAGAGCTCACGCTGGATTTTGAAAACTTTTTTGGCGACATGAGCAGCATCATGAATCTGGTGACCCAGAACCCGCTTCTCACCCAGTTCTGGGCGCTTAAAAAAATGGCCGCGTCCACGAACGCGGGCGGCGACGGCGAGTGGATGACCTACGACGACACCATCGACCCGCTCCTCGGCTATTTCACGTGCGTAAAAGAGGACGGCCGTTACCGGCTGATCTCGTACAACGATTTCTGCGCCACGCCCTCGGGCAGGACCGATTTCGTGGTCGAGAAAAACCGCAAGGTCAAATCGTACGAATACGCCCCGGGCACCGACGGCGACTTCGGGAGCGGCGACGACGAGGTGACGCGCACGACCGTGTACGAGTACAACGGCGCCGGCACAATGCTGCGGGCGAAGCACTATGCCGCGGATGAGACCACGTTCCAGAGCTCGTATGTGTTTACCTACGACGAAAGCGGCCGGTTGTCAAACATGAGGAGCTATAGCAACGAAACAGAAACCACCCGGCTCGACTGGGGGTCCTACTCGAACCTGGCCTGGGAAGAGAACGACGGCGTCGTATCGCTTGATATCGAACTCGGCCTGCGCATCTGGATCCTTTTTAGCGTAGACACACCCCTTATGTATTTTCACATCGAGTTCAACGAAGACGGCACCATGCACAAGATGATCATGTACGAGGCGCTGAGCTCGTCCACTATAGATACCTGTTCCGTGTACGAGTATTCGGGCGAGGGCCTGCTCGGTATGGGCGGCATGAGCACCGGGTCGAAAAATTACTCCGACGACGAGGAGACCCAGGAATCGTACACGGTGAACGAGCTGATTTTCGGAGAGGAGTGAGGCGGGAAAATTGTTGCCGCCGTTTGCGGCGGGCATCAATTCCGTTAATGCAGTTAATCAAGGAGATGACCCATGAAAAAACAGCTTACCCTGACGCTTCTGGTTGCCGT
>JAKJGD010000216.1 GCA_022704585.1 Spirochaetota bacterium
CAGTTCTATCTCCCGCGGGCCGAGGAGCGAAAATATCTCCACATGCCCCAGGAATTCGACCGGGTTTTCCATATGTGCCGCCTTCGTCATACGATCTGTTCTCCGGCTGTACCCGGTCACCACCGCCGTCGCGGGCCGCGAACATTCTCTTGAAGCTGAGCTCGACAAGCTCCTTCGCGTCCCGGGAATCATCGGGATACATCGCCACACCGGCGCTCCCCGTGATCCGGACTTCGTTCCCGCCGGTAATGGGGGTGAAATCAAGGCCGCGCAGCAGGAGAAGCATCTCTTCGGCGTGCTGCTGTGCCGTCCGTGCGTTGGCCCCGGGAAAGATAATGGCGAACTCGTCCCCCCGGTACCTGACCGCAACATCCCCGCTGCGGATCTGCGACGAGATGCTGAAGGCCATGAGTTTCAGGGCGCGGTCACCCGCCTCGTGCCCGTACGCGTCGTTGATCGCCTTGAAGTTGTCCGGCTTGACCATGATGACCGCCGCCGTCGGGCCGTATTCGGCCAACCGGGCGGGGAGCTCCTCGTTCAGGAAGGTGCGGTTATATAAGCCGGTAAGCTTGTCGTAATAGAGCTGGCGTTTCAGGTCACCGACCCACTGCGACTTCTCCGATATAAGCCGGTTGGTGGACCGGATCCTGCCGGCGATGGTCGCGAGGAGCTCGTGCAGGATCTGGGCCGAGAGCTCCGGGTGGACTCCCAGCACGTCCTGGAACCGGGTGCCTCTCCCGGGGAAAATCAGTATGACGGCGTCTGTCTCCGCGACCGCCGTCGCGGGCATCACCCGTCCCTCGAGCAGGTCCATCTCCCCGAAACTTTCCCCGGGTATGAACTGCGCTATGTTCATGGTCTCGTTGTCCGCGGTCTGCCTGGTGATGAGGACCTCCCCCTCACTGACGACGTAGAGCCCCTCGCCGTAGCTTCCCTCGCGGAATATCACGTCCCCCTTTTTGAAGGAATAGAGACCGCTGTTGCGTGCCACCACTTCCAGGCCGCTCTCCTTCAGGTTCGAGAAGAGCGCAACCTTTTTCAGGAGGTCAATTTTGGAATTGAGCTGATTCGTTTCCGTCATGATGCGTATCGTCCTTACCGGCCGTCCTAGCGGAGCTGGCGGTTCATCATTTCCATGTAGCCCTTCAGCGAAGCCAGCATGGCCCGGTCGAAATAGAGCGTCACCCTGTTGTTCAGCTCAAGGGCCTCCATGTAGTCTGTCATGTCGTCGTACATCCGGTTCATCACGAACAGCCAGATGTGCCGGCGCTGGAGGATCAGCCCCTTCATCACCTGCTGAATGGGGATGCCCATGTCAAAGCGCTCCCTCCCCATCCTGATGTAGCGCTCCTCGATTTTCTGCTTGGAAAACTCGCGGGAAATCCACTGTGACAGGTCCTTGTACATCATCTTGCTCGCGTTATAAATCTCGTCATGGTCCGCCCGGCGATATGCCGTCGTCTCCGGGTGTTTCAGAAGGTCGTTCATGAATATCTCGGTGAGCGACTCGTGGTTCTCCTCGATCAACTGGACGAACCTGTTTGAAAGCAGGTTTTTTGCCCGCACCATCGGCTTTTTCATCTATCTGTTCCTCCCTTAATTTTCAAGTATCATGATCTCGACGCGGCGGTTGCGCCTGCGCCCCTCTTCGGTCGCGTTATCGCCGACCGGCTCTCCCGAGCCCATCCCGCGGGTCATGACCCGCGTCTTTCCGATCCCGCCCGTTCCGACCAGGAAGTCCCCCACGGCCTGGGCGCGCCGCACCGACAGCTTCCTCGATGTCTCCTCGTCGCCTATCCGCGCGGTGTGGCCGGTCACCAGGAAATCGCGGCCCGGAAATTTCCGGAGGATCGACGCAATTCGCGCCAGCTTCGACTTTTCAGCATCGGTAAGCTCAGGGGAATTGGGCGGAAACTGCACGTTCTCCAACACTATCGATACGCCGTTCCGGTCCTTTTTGACCGTTACGTCGTCAAGTTTTTCCTCTTTTAATTTATTGTTCAGCTCGTCGGCAACACTGTCCCTGTCAAGCGGCTGCGACCGTATCAGGCTGCCGCGCGCGGTCCCCCGGTACTCCACGTTAGAACCATTGTTTAGGAAAAATATAAAATCAAACTCTTCCTCGTACGAGTGCATCGTGCCGGCGGCGATATCCCAGTACCAGGTCTGGACGGATGTGCCCGTTATCTTGTCGGGCATGGGCCGCGATGACGGCGCGGCCGCCGGAACGCGGTGGAAGGTGTTGTACTCGATCATGAGTACGGCCGTGTTCACCCCCTCCCGCACCTCGTTCCTCAGATACGAGTACTGGACCCTTACCGGGAAATGGAGCGGCCGCTCCACTCCGTAACCGCGGCGCAGGTCATGGACCTCTTCGGCTGCAGCCGACCAGGCGTCACCGGGCCGTACCGCTCCCGTCGGGAAAAGCGGCACGTTTCTCACTACCGGCATGAAATAGCCCTGATCGATGGTAAAGGCCCCCCTCTCGTCGCGCCAGAATACGGAATGGTAGTCTTCTTTCAGGAAAAAAGCCTCGTACCGGCCCTGTATCCTCTCCGACATGCGGAAAAAGCAGTCGAGCCTTCCGGAACCGTTTTTTACTTCGGCCGTATCGACCGATATCTTGTTGAGTATGTCAGAGGAATGCGAGCGGGTGCCGTTTATGAAGACATCCTCGCTGATCTCCGTGACGATCCGGTATTTTTCGCCGGGCGCGTACCGGTACTTGAGGCGCGTCCCCCCACCCCCGTCGTCCGCTTCAAGGTGCGGCGCGGCAGCCGCCAGGAGAGCCGCAAGGGCCATGTGTGCAATTTTCACCGCTATCCCTCCATTGCCGGTATGGCGCGTCGCAAGGATCAACTTACACCGGAATCGTCGCTCCCGTCCATCGAAAATTTATCATTCCCTTTCGCCAGCATCGACCTGTCGACCTTCAGGTCGCCGCCACACGAAGGGCATTTTTCCACGACGTCGCGCACCGGATAATCGTTCCCGCAGTAGGGGCATTTCTTGAGCAGCATCCTCACCTGGAAGTCCTCGAACAGGTAGTAGCGGCGGTTATCGCGCGTGCGCTCGGCCGCGATCCCCTCCCGTACAAGCGCCGCGACCTGGAAGCCGACCGCGTCTGAAGACCCCAGGGAGCCGGTGATGGCCTCGTCGGTCAGCTCGCCGTTGTTTATCTTCGCGAGGCGCAGCAGCTCATTCCGGATGCCGGCTGGGCTGAAGCGCAACCCGCGCCGGAACAGAATAATGCCGGCAACCATGAGCGCCAAGCCGCTCCCTCCCAGGATGCCGCCCGCAGCGAGACGCGACGCGATCCCGTACGATCCGATAAGAAAGACTGCGCCGAGCCCCGCCGACACGAGGCCAAGAACTGAAAGCATCGCGCCTGAAATAATCTGGAGTGTCATGATATATGCTCCTTGCAAATTGCCCGTTTGAGAGCGCGGTCACGCGACCTCGCTTCCTTACGGGGCTTCATTTCCACTGGGCCTTGGTCGTCCGGTTCAACTCGTCGCCCATGCCGGTGAAAAACTTCTCGATGTTCACGTCCGTGAACACTTTGTCCGTGTACTCGCTGAACGACGTGGAGAATTCAAGCGGGTGCAGGTTGAAAAACTTAACGTCGATCTTCGGGCTGAGCTCGGTAATCCGCTCCGCCAGCTTCCTGGTGAACTCGGGCACATCAATATCAAGCTTCGGGAGCGGGTACCGGTCTTCAGAGGCCTTCACCGATTCCACGCTTTTAGTGAACTCTGCGACGCCCGCGCCTATCCCCTTGATCAGGGCAAGCACGGAGACCGACCCGCTGATACCTTTCAGGAGATTGGCGTGCACGCTGTTCAGCTCGCCCACCTCGCCCAGGCTCCCCGTCACGTCGGGGCGGTCCCCAGCAAAACGCTCGCCGCAGTAGTAACAGAAGAAGCGGTTTGACCTGTTCTCCGACTTGCACCGCGGGCAGGCGGCCGGCGCGCCGGCCTTCACGGACTTTGCTATAAAGCCTTCGCTTCCCTTCAGCTCGTTCAACGCGCTCACGAACGCGGCCTTCCTGATGAGATCGTCGCGGTTGATTTTCAGGCGCTCTATCTTTTCCGTGGCCAGCGAGAGTCCGGTCTGGGCGGTGTTCCATTTTTCCATGATTTCCTTCTCTTCGCCGCGGTACTTCACGGTGGCATCGTCCCATTTTTTCCGCACGCTCTCCACGTGGACCAGGAGATTGTCCCGGTTTTCAATCAGCTCTTCTTTCTTCTTCTGGATCTTTCTCATTTTTAAAAAATTGGTGACGAACCCGAGGCCCGTGTCCAGCTCGTCGATGGTACTGTTGTATTCGCCGATCTCCTTTTCAAGCACATCGATTTTCGCTTTGAGATTTTCCTCTTCACGGTCCAGGTCCGCGTTCCTGTCTTTCACGCGCTTGAAATAGTTCAGCCGCCCGTTATTGGCCGCTATCAGCTCCTTGTCCAGGTCCGCCCTCTTCTGCTCCAGAGCCCGCAGATTTTTCTCGAACGACGCCCCCTCTTCCTTCAGCTTTTTCTCATACAGGGCCGCCACCTCACCGGGGAACTGCTTCGGATCATCAAAAATTTTCTTCTGCAGAAACTCGAGCTCCGCACGGCGGATCGTGTTGACATTGCTGAAATTATTGTTGAAATATATCTGTATCTCATCGAGCTTTTTCTGTATCTCGTCGAGGCTTTTCTTCGTGTTATTCAGGAAATCGAGCATACCCTTGAGATTGCCCATCGGATCACCCCCTCTTCTCTGTAATTCCCCGGATCCCCTTCGTCCTGACACGGAGCCTGTGCTCCAGGGCCCAGAGCGCATTTCTCAGCGCAGGCTTCCGGTCCCACACCCGCTCGATCTCCGCAAACGACCCGGCATTCTCCCAGTAGAGCGGGCAGGCGCCGCCGCACATCGTCTCGTACTCGCACCCCCTGCAAACGGGAGGCA
>JAKJGD010000217.1 GCA_022704585.1 Spirochaetota bacterium
TTGACATTTATGAATCCATTATTACGGCGCTCGATGAAAACGGATTCCTTCCGGAAGACACATCAGGGCTTTTCACGGAGAGTGCGCTGGAGGCCGGTGATGTGGAGAATGCGCTTGCGGTGATACGGCTGTTCGATCCCGTGGGATGCGCGGTCAGAAATGTACGCGAGAGCCTGTGTGTCCAATGCTCGCATTTTTATCCTTACGATGAGGTGCTGCTGAAAATCGTAGGTGATTGCTTCGAGATGCTGGAAAAGCTCGATTATCAGAAGATATCCAGGGTGCTCGCCGTCCCACTGCCGGTCATTGTGGAGAAAAGCAAAATCATACAGAAGCTCGATCCCTATCCCGGGATGCAGTACTCAAACAGGACTATCCGCTATATTATTCCCGATATTGACGTGAAGCTGGTGGATGGCGAGATAATTGTAGGGCTCAATGACGACTGGGTGCCCGGGTTACGGATCAATTCCTACTATATTTCTCTAATGAAGAAAAAAAACATTGAAAAAAAACTGCAGGAATATATTCAGGATAAAATGCAGTCGGCCCGCTACCTGATGAAAAATATCGCCACGAGGCGAAATACGATCTTGAGGGTGGCCGGCTCTATCATGGCGCACCAGAAAGAATTCCTGGAGCGGGGCCCGGGTCATCTGAAACCCCTTACTCACGGCGACGTGGCGAAGGATCTTGGCATCCACGAGTCCACGGTGAGCCGCGTAACGAGCAATAAGTACGTTCAAACGAGCTGGGGGGTATTTGACCTGAAATATTTTTTTGTGTCCCGGCTGAAATCAGCCGATGGTTCTGAAGACTCTTCTTCGGACGAGGTGATGAACCTTATCAAGGACATAGTCGAGCGGGAGGACGCCTCCGAGCCGCTCAGCGATGAAGCGATCGTCAGGATCCTGGGGAAGGCGGGTGTTACGGTCGCGCGCAGGACAATTGCAAAATATCGCGGGATACTCATGATCCCGCCGTCAAATATGAGAAAAAAAATTAACAAAATGAAACCAGAGGAGCATACATGAACATCACAGTAACCGGCAGGCATTTGAATGTATCCGACAATCTGCGTGATTACGCGGAAAAAAAGATTACAAAGCTTGAGAAATACTTCAATCAGCTTATCGATGCCCACGTCATCCTGACGGTTGAAAAGCTTGATCATATTTCCGAAGTCGTTATGAACGGCGACGGTGTACAGTTTCATGGCAGGGAGAAGGCGGCCGATCTGTATTCGGCGATAGATCTCCTGATCGAGAAAATGGAAAAACAGATCCGGCGTTTCAAGGAAAAACACCAGATGCATAAGGGCCCGGTTAAGGCCGAAAACGTCTCTTTCGATTATACCAGCAGCGGCGGGAAGCAGGTTCTCCTCAGGCAGGTCAGCAATAAACCGGTGGACAATGTCGAGGCCTTTCTTCAGATGCGACTCCAGAAAAAGGAATTCATCCTTTTCAAGAAGGGTGACGCCAAGATCGAGGCGGACGGCGGGTATGCACACAAAAATTATGCGGTAATATACCGTCACCAGAACGGCCTGCGCATGGTCGAATTGCCGATAGATAGAAGCGACGACATCCACCGGGGCGATCATTTTATTGGATACACAATTGACATTTTCAATGATACGCCGGCAAAAGCCGACGTTAAATTCAACAAGATAGATTCCTGCGATTTGATGAGGCTCACGCTTCACGAGGCGATTCTCGAGATTGAAAAATCCAGTCTCAAGTTTCTCCCCTTCTATAATACAGAATCGCAGTATATAAACGTGATAACCAGAAACGGGAACGATTACGAAGTAATGGTTCCGGCTTTCTAGGTCCTGTCATACCATACAGAATACTGCGACGATGGAAAAGAGAATACGGGTAAAAAACTTTCTGGACGATACCGGTATAATCGACCTGCAGATACGGCTGGTCGCCGGCAGCTCCGGGATAGACAGGGAGATCCGGGTCGGCGATATCAACAGGCCGGGCCTGACGCTGGCCGGTTTTTATGATTTTTTCGCCTATGACCGGATCCAGATATTCGGGCTTGGTGAAAGCGCATTTCTCCGTCAGCTCTCGGAGACCCAGAAGAGAAGCGTGCTTGAAAAGTTTTTTTCCTACGAGGTCCTCTGTTGCATCTTCACTCATGACGAGGAGCCGGACCGGATCTTCCTCGAATTCGCCGATATGCACGGCGTTCCCGTGTTCGTGACCAAAAAGGACACCACCAAGTTCACCAGTTCGCTCGTGTACCTGCTGAACGAGGCATTCGCCCCGACGGTAACGCTCCACGGAACGTTCGTTGACGTGTACGGCATCGGCGTCCTCCTGATAGGAAAAAGCGGGGTAGGGAAGAGCGAGTGCGCCCTGGAGCTGGTAGAGCGGGGCCACCGGTTCATATCTGACGATGTCGTGCAGATCAAGCGTGTGGACGAGCAGATCCTGATGGGAAGCGGTTCTCCGCTGCTCAAGCACCACATGGAGATCAGGGGGCTCGGTATCATCAACGTGAAGGACATTTTCGGAATCAGGTCGGTCAGGGACCGCAAGCGCGTCGAGCTGGTGGTCATGATGGAAGAGTGGGACAATAACAAGCAGTATGACCGGCTCGGGCTTGAAGAGACCACCCATGGAATCCTCGATATCCAGGTCCCCAGCATCATGGTGCCGGTCAGGCCGGGGCGGAACATACCGATCATCGTGGAAACAGCGGCGCTGAACCAGCGGTTGAAAAAACTCGGCATATTCACCGCGCGTGAACTGGATCGGAACCTGCAGGAGAGCCTCAAACGGGAGGGGATCGGAGAATGACGGAACGTGAGGTCGTGGTGACGAGTGACGCCGGGGTGCATGCCCGCCCGGCGATGATGATCGTGAAAGAGGCGATGAAATATTCCTGCGAAGTGAAACTCATAAAAGATGACGTTGAAGCGGACTGCAAATCGATTATGTCCGTACTGGGCCTGGCGATAATTTCCGGATCGCGACTCATCGTTCGTGCGAGCGGTAACGACGAGGCCGCGGCCGTTGCATCTATTGTTACGATGATAGAAAATAATTTCAGGCCGAATGAAAGCTCTGCTCAAAAAAATTAATCTCTTCCCCGATGAAACGAGAGTGCAGGACGTCCTGTTCCTGGTGGGCATTTTCGTGTTCGTGTCGCTGCTGATTATCGGCCTGTTCCCGGGCAAGAACGTCCTGATCGTGCAAAGCCAGCAGTTTTTCATATATGCAGTGATGACGGTGCCGGTCGTTGCCGCCCTCTACTTTATCATCATGTCCCTCAGACGGAACCTTTACACCAATGCGGCGAGAATCGGGTCGAGCATCCAGTACAAGATGGCCATCGCGTTCGTATTTGTGGCGGTCCTGCCTTCGCTGCCGGTTGTCCTCATGTCGAACTTTATCCTGAACCAGACTCTCTCCGGCCTTATCCTCGACAATACCTCGAAGGCCCTGAACGACGCCATCACCATTTCAAATGAGCCGGTCGCGAACATGGAGTATAATATGCGCGGCGAGCTCCAGGCGATGAAATACCAGATGGACAACGGCACTCTTACCGCCGCCTCGCCCGAGGGGCGGGACTATCTCAGAAACATCTACGCAATCAAGGGAATGACCGCGATGGTCTACACCTTCTATTCGGGCGACGGCGCCAATGCCCTCTGGCTCGTCGACAATGCGCCCGATGACATCCGCACTGAGATCACCGAGTTTTACAGCATTGCCCGCTACAAGGACAATTCCAGGATAGACAGGCTTTCCATTAAGGGGAGGGATTTCATCGCCGGCTCCCTCATCTACAACAACAACCTGGTGGTGATTGCCCGGCTCATCCCGGAAGCCATCGCCAAGAGCTCGGAAAATTTCACCCTGGCCCTGGCGGACCACAAGAGGCTCGCAACCACGATCAGCGGATTGAAAAGCGACGGGGGCCTTTATCTTTTCGTACTCATGCTTTTTATCATACTGGTATCGGTGCTGCTCAGCCTCTACCTGTCCAAGAGCATCACCAGGCCGGTCATCGAGCTCTCTGACGCCACCAAGGAGCTCGCGAAGGGCAACTTCAACGTCTCTCTCTACCGCGAATCAGAGGACGAGCTGACCGTGCTCTTCAAGTCGTTCAACCGGATGGTGTACGAGCTGAACCGGAACCGCAAGGTCGTATACCAGAAGCAGCGTCTGGAGGCATGGCGGGAGATGGCGCGGCAGGTGGTGCACGAGATCAAAAATCCCCTGACCCCGATCCAGCTTTCGGCCGAGCGCATTCACAAGCGCTACCTCGAGAACCATCCCGACATTCGGAACATTATCCTGTCGGGAACGGAGACCATAGTCGAGGAAGTCAACGTCTTGAAGAACATATTGAGCGAGTTCACCGAGTTCGCGCGCCTTCCCGAGATGAAGCCGGTCAGGACCGATATCAATACCGTCCTCGAAAACTGCGTAAATTTCTTTTCCGGCCATGAAAACGTCACGTTCCATACGGAAATTGACAGAAAAATTCCAGAAATCTATATTGACAAGATGCTGATGAAACAGACACTGAACAATCTGATCCAGAACGCCATCGATGCGATCGGGGAATCCGGCAACATTTACGTCAGCTCCCGCCTGTTGACGGCGAGCGGCGTAAGCAGCGTCAGGATAACGATCCGGGACGACGGCACGGGGATCAGGGAGTTCGATAAGGACAAAATATTCAATCCCGGTTTTTCGACCAAGTCATCGGGAACCGGCCTCGGTCTTGCCATCGTTGAAAAGATCATCATGGAGCACCGGGGGGATATATCATGCATGTCGGAGTACGGCAAGGGGACCGAGTTCATCATCGATCTGCCGGTCGACGCCCCGGAAGGAATGTGACCTATGGCCAAGTTACTGATCGTAGACGACGAAATCAACATCATCAAGACCCTGAGCTCGATACTCCAGGACG
>JAKJGD010000218.1 GCA_022704585.1 Spirochaetota bacterium
TGTATGTAAATCTGTTCTTCATCTGGCCCGTTGCCCTCATCCTCATCTTTTACAAGGCGGACGCAATCGGGGCCGAGCGGCTTCTCCGCTTTCTCTGCGTGCTGACGCTCGTGATATGGATCGTCTTCATCGTCTATGACTTCTTCAACAGGGGGATAGACGACTTCATGATAAACAAGCTGAAAGAGATGGTCCCGGGTGCGAAGTAGGCTCGTCCCATGCTGCGCCGCCGCGGCGCTGGCCGTTCTTCTCGCGGCCGCAACGGCAGAGTCCCGCGAAAACTCCTCGGAGCTGTACCGAGAGGGCGCGCGGCTGGCGATGGAGGGCAGGCTCGACGAGGCGATCCCGGTGTTCCGGAAGGTCGTGGAGATCAGCCCCTACTATTGCCTTGGATATTACGGGCTGGGCAAGGCCTGCCTGTACCGGGGCGGAATGCTCGACGAGGCCATCCGGAACCTCCAGACCGCGGTCAAACTGGACCGGAGGCTGGTCAGGGGCCACTTTTACCTCGGGATGGCCTATTTCATGGCCAGGCGGTACATGGACGCGGCCTTCTCCTTCAAGTCCGCGTACGCGTACGACGACACCTACATTGAGGCCCTCTATAATCTGGGCGTCGTGTACGAGATAATAGAAAGAGATTATGATTCGAAGGTGTATTACGGCAGATACCTTGACGAGAAATACAAGGTGGAAGAGGACATCACGTTCTAGCGCGGGGCCGCGCGCTATCCCTTTTTCATGAAACCCTCGACTATCCGCGCCACCGCTTTCCCGTAATAGCGGGCCTGCTCGGCCGGTTTTTCCTTCCGTATGAAGCCGTAGAGGCACATTCCGGCTATGACGTCTTCCGTTTTCATTGACTATGCTCCGGGTCTTTTCTGTTGCGCTGCTATACCTATCGGCAGAACCTGCGCCGCGGTTTACCGCCCTTACACGTTGAACAGGCTTCCCGCCTTTTTTTTGCCGAGCTCGTGCTCGTAGTCGTTGTAATCGACGAACGTCAGGTCCGGCAGCTTTTTCCTGGTCCGGATAACGATGTCGTGCTTCGCGCCCTGCGCCTCCTTCGAGGTGACGTACTTGAATTCTCTGCCGCACGACGGGCATTTCTTCAAGTTCACGAGCTCGATGCCAATCTTCTTGCACGCGGGGCAGTGCCCGTACTTGTCATCGACGATGACGATGTGGTCCTCGATGTCCTTGAGATCGACCTCGGTCCATACCCGTAAGAATTCCATGTGAGCCTCCTTAGCGAAATGTTAATCCATTTGTCATCGCGAGCGAAGCGAAGCGATCTGCTCCATCCCGGGATAACGCATTGTTTATCATGGAACAGATTGCTTCGTCGCCCTCATGCCTGAGGGCTCCTCGCAATGACAGTTAACCCGGATAATGCCGTCCGTTGTTCCGAAATGCTTCACCGCTTCCTCCGGGTTCCTCTGATAATAGTCCACGACCAGCTCCCTGATCCTGTCAAGCGACGATTCCCTGCGGATCCTGGTAAACAGCTCGTGCCCGTATCGCGCGTTCCGCGTATAATAGGAGCAGAAGCGGTGGCTCCTGCTCCGGTGCAGCCGCTCGGGGAGGAACCTCCCCATGTTGTCGAGCACTTTCAGGAAAATGTCAGGCACGTTTATTTCAAGCGGCATCGGGTTTCCGTTCATCACGCCGGCGGCCAGCCTGAAGATCCAGGGCGACGAGACCGCCTCCCTGCCGATCATGACGCCGTCGCACCCGTGCTCGCGCATCCTGTCCGCAGCGGCCTGCGGCGTGTTAATGTCGCCGTTGCCGATAACCGGGATGGAGACGGTCCGCTTTGCCAGGGCCACCAGCCGCCAGTCGGCCGTCCTCCGGAACCCGAGCCGGGCGCAGCGCGGGTGCACGGCGATGAAATCCACTCCCTCGCCCTCGAGCATGGTGATGAAGCTGACGAACCGCGCCTCGTCGTTATCCTCCCACCCGGTGCGCATCTTCACCGAGAGCCCGGTCCGCGCAGTTTTACGGCAGGCGCGCACGATCTCCCTCGCCTTCGGCGGATCGGCGAGGAGGCGTGCGCCCTGGCCCTTCTTCACGATGTCGTGGATAGGACAGCCCATGTTGATGTCCACGGCGAGGCACCCGCCTTCCGACAGGACGGCGCAGGCCTCGGCCATGACGCCCGGGTTGGCCCCCACGATCTGGTACACGAGCGGGTCGTCGAAATCGTATTTTTTCACGAGCGGCTCGTTATGGTCCGCGCCCGCGGCAATGGCTCCCGCGCTCAGCATCTCCGAATAGAACACGGTTTCGGGGCAGAGCTCCTTGATCACGCTCCGCAGGGCGGGCGTCGAGATTTCCGCCATGGGGGCGAGAAACAGTTTTCCGGGGAGGGCGTCCATGCCCTGAAGTCTGCACTGTCCCGGTAAAATGTCAAATTGATTTTAAGACGGGCCGCAATCTGCTTGACGCAGGTGAAATTGTATCTGATAGTGATTCCCGGGAATTTTAAACCAGGAGCGTGTCGTGGAGTTAAAAAGAAATATCGGGTTGGTGACCGCCGTGCTGATAATCATCGCGGACGTCATCGGGACGGGAATTTTCATGACCACCGGCGAAGTGCTGGGAATGACCGGCAGCGCCGCATCGGTGCTTGTGCTGTTCGGCGTGGGAGGCGTCATCGCCCTGACCGGGTCCCTCTGTTATGCGGAGCTGGCCACCATGTGGCCGGAAGACGGGGGCGAGTACGTTTATTTAAGGAAGATGTTCGGTCCGCTGCCGTCGTTCCTGACAGGGTGGATTTCCCTCATCATCGGTTTTTCCCTGGCCGCATCGATGTCCTCAATCACGGCCGTGAACTACCTGAACAAGCTGTTCCCCGGCGGCCTGTTAGCCGGTGACTGGGCCCCGAAGATCGCTGCCGCCGGCATCATCGTCCTTTTCAGCGTGCTCCACATCGTCGGCGTGCAAAAGGGCGGCATCGTGCAGAACATCCTGACCGTGGTCAAGCTGCTGGTGGTCTTCCTCTTCATCGCCGCCGGCTTCTTTCTCGCCGACTGGGCGGAGGCAGGGCGCTTGACAGCCGTGTACGAGACGGGCGGGGGCACGCCCCTGCTGAAATGGGGCTCTTCGCTTATCATCATCATGTACGCCTATTCCGGGTGGAACGGCACCACCTATATAGCGGGCGAGATAAAAGACCCGGAGAGAAATTTGCCGCGGGCGCTCTTCCTGGGGGCGCTCCTGGTGACGGTCATTTACCTTGCCATGAACGTCCTCTACCTGGTGTCTTCGCCCGGCGAAGCGGTCATGACCGAGGGCAAGTACACGATCGGCGCCCTTGCGGCCGGCAGCCTGTTCGGACCGTCAATAGGCCCGGTGTTCGATGCCTGTATCGTGGTCGTACTCCTGTCATCGGTATCGGTGCAGATGATGATCGGGCCGCGCGTCAGCTATGCCATGGCGAAGGACCGCACCATATTCAGCTCCCTGGAGCGGGTGAGCCCGCGGTTCCGGACACCGGACCTCGCGATCATCGTGCAGATGGCGATCGCGGTGTTCTACGTGTTCATCGGGTTTGACGCGATACTCAAGATGCTCATCTACATGGGCTTTGCGCTGAGCATGTTCCCTCTCCTGACCGTGACCGGCATGGTATACATGCGGATCAGGCACCCGGAGCTGCCGCGGCCGTTCCGCCTGCCGTTATTCCCGCTCATACCGGCCGTCTACATAATCCTGACGCTCGGCATTATTGTGACAACGCTTGTTGAAAAGACGGTGCCCTCGCTCTTTGCGATCGGCGCGGTGGCCGTCGGTGCGGTGATATATTTCATAAGAAAGAAACTGATGGAGGAATAATGGGAATAAGGAATATGAGCGGCGCCGTCGCTCGCAGAAGAAACCAGCTCATGCTGCTGTTCGCCGGACTTGTCGTCCTTTCCTTCGCTGTCCCGCTGGCGGTCGTGATGGTCATGTTCAGGACCTTCTTTGTGCCGTCCGCCGCGATGGGGGACACGTTGCTGGCCGGGGACAACATTGTCGTGCGGCAGGTCCTGTACAGGCCCGTGGAGCGGGGCGATGTCGTGGTGTTCAGGCAGCCGGCCGGCGAGGGGAGCTACTACCTGAAGCGCTGCGTTGCGGTGGCAGGCGACCGGCTCGCGTTTCGGGACGGGGCCCTGATACTCAACGACAAAACGCTTGAGGAGCCCTATGTGAAAGGGAAAACGTATCCCGCGGCCGTGAACGGGGCCGCGATAGAGGGCATGGTACCGAAAGGAATGATCGCGGTCCTGGGTGATAACCGGGAAAATTCGAAGGACAGCCGGCACTTCGGCCTTGTAGACGAGGCCGGGGTCAAGGGGAAGGCGGTACTGATCTACTGGAACAGGGAAGCCGTCGCGAAATCGGGCTTTACCCACATGGGCATGATACGGTGAATTGCGGTTATGAGTCGGCATTCCTGAGTGCCGCCTCTTTTTCATAGCCGTCCTTCCGCCGCTGCTTACTGCGAAATGATGATCAAATGAAAAGACGACGCTGGTGAGCGTCGTCTTCATGTTTTGGACCGGCAGTATGCCCGGTGCCGCTGTCGCGGGGACGCGATTTCTCAGTCGTGGCAGACCGCGCATTTATTGCTGATATGCAGGGCGGTATGGCAATCCTCGCACTGTCCCATCAGCATTTTTCCGCTCAGCATCGCCGTATCCATGGTTTTCGCCTTGTCGCCGTGGCATGACCCGCACCGCGCCTTCATGCGGCCGTCCTCGAATTTTGCGGTCATGACCACCTTGTGGCTGAAATACACCAGGTCAGGCTGTTTGGCCCACGAGGTCCAGGGCTTGTCCGTGTCCTTGTATGAATCGAACATCGATTTTTTTCTCGGGATCATGTGATCATTGGCGGTGAGTGCCGCATTCCGATCATGGCAGGCGGTACATTCGCCCACGGTCGGAATCCCCTTGAACC
>JAKJGD010000219.1 GCA_022704585.1 Spirochaetota bacterium
GAGATGGCCCGTCTTGCAATCGATTATCTCAACCTTGACGTGAAGCTGACGGTGATCGAGATGACAGGCTGGACGCGGGATATGTATTATGATGATACGGGCCTCGCATGGGTCCCGCCTTCCCCGAACATGCCTACACTGAACACGGCCCTGGTGTATCCCGGTGCCTGTCTCCTTGAAGGGACCACCGTGTCAGAGGGAAGGGGCACGACGACCCCATTCGAGGTTTCGGGCGCACCCGGTGTGGACCCGTACGTGCTTGCCGGTCGTCTAAACGGCCTGCGTCTGCCCGGAGTGACGTTCCGCCCGCTGTTTTTCAAGCCCGTCTTTAACAAGTATGCCGGGCGTGTCATCGGGGGTTCATATATCCACATCATTAACCGCGACCTTTTTCGCCCCTTCCTGACCGGTGTCGTCGTGACGGCGGTATACCGGGAGCTGTTCCCCGGTTTTAAGTTTTCAACGGGAGTATACGAGTTCAACACGGCCCATCCCGCATTTGATCTTCTTACCGGAAACAGTGCCGTCAGGGAGATGATCGAAGACGGAAAACCCCTTGACCGTCTTGTGTCCCTGTGGGAAAAGGAGGAAAAGGTTTTCTCAGGCATTGCAGAGGAATATCACCGCTACGGGGCCCGCACATGACGATTGATATAGCCGTAATAGCATTCTACATGATTGCCGTTAATGTTATCGGTCTCAGCTGCGCACGCGTCACCTCGGTGAATGATTACTTTCTCGGGAACCGCACCATTCCCTGGCCCGTGGCCTGCTTCTCGATCGTGGCGACGGAAACAAGCTCCCTGACATTCATCTCAATCCCGGGACTCGCCTATATCTCGAACCTTGGCTTCATGCAGGTGGCTCTCGGTTATGTGCTGGGAAGGTTCCTGGTCGCCGGCGTCCTCCTCCCGCGGTATTTCACAGGCAATATGGAAACAGCGTACCAGTTTTTGCAGAGCCGGTTTGGCCTGACCGCCCGGAGGGCAATCTCGGTCATATTTCATATTACCCGTCTGCTGGCTGACGGCATAAGGCTCTTTGCGACCGCGATCCCGCTGTCGCTCCTCATGGGATTCGACGGTTACTGGCAGGCGATCATAATCATAGGGCTGACAACCTTCGTGTACACCCTTTATGGCGGGATCCGCTCCGTAGCGATCGTCGATACGATCCAGCTGGTCGTTTACCTGGTCAGCGCAGTTTCAGGCATTCTCGTGATTTCGCATATTATGGGAATGCCAGTGCATGAAATATTCGGCCTGATCCCGGCAGACCGGCTGATCTTCTTTTCTTCGGGCCTTGAAAACGGCATTAAGGGGTTTTTCGGTACGTATAACATGTTTTCGGGCATTATCGGTGGTGCGCTCCTTTCGTTTGCCTCGCACGGGACTGACCACCTCATCGTCCAGAGGGTCCTCTCCTGCCGCGACCTTCCCTCTGCGCGCAAGGCCATGATCTGGAGCGGAATCCTTGTGCTTGTGCAGTTTGCCCTGTTCATGACGTGGGGACTATTCATCTATGCGGCACTGGGAGGCAAGCCCTTCGATTTGCCGGACACAATAATGCCCTATTTCATCATAAACAAACTTCCACCGGGGATCAGGGGGTTTATGCTCGCGGGGATTTTTGCCGCCGCCATGTCAACGATCAGCTCGTCGATCAACTCGATCTCATCATCTACGGCGATGGACCTGTTGATGATCTCTCGCCGGGATATTCCCGAGAAGCGTAAGGTACAGCTGTCACGCGTCATCTCTTTCGTCTGGACTCTTGTCATGATGCTCATAGCGGTATTTTTAAAAGACACGAAAAGCCCGCTCGTGGAGCTGGGCCTGAGCATCGCGTCGATCACCTATGGCGGCATGCTGGGCATTTTTCTCCAGGGCGCGCTGTTCAAGAAGTTCAGCGACCGGGCAGCGCTGGCGGGCGTCGTGGCGAGCATAGCATCGGTGCTGGCGATATCGGCCGCATTCAAGGTGTTCTGGCCCTGGTTCGTTCCTGTCGGGTTTGCGGTATCGTTCCTGACCGGGACGCTGCTGAACATGGCCGCCAGGAGGTAGCGGGCTCACTCCTGGGACAGGTCCTCGATGATCTTCAGGGATGAATATCCGCAGGAGGGATCGTTCTCATACTGCGGGTCGAACAGGATAATAATCTCGGTGCGAACATCTTTCTTGATGATGAAGTAATATTCTCCGGCCAGCTTCCTGACAAGATCGATGCCCCTGCCGGTCTCGGATATCTGATTGAAAATTTCGTCGTCCTCCCCCGCGGCCTCATTAAGCAGTGCGCTCTGCTTGACGACATTATTGATGCTGTCGAGGATGGTCATCTTTGACAGCTTTCCCCTGTAATCATCGATGGCGATGCCGTATTTATTTCCCGACCTCCCGAAAAAGATATCGACGAATTGCCCTTCACCGAGCGTGACAGGTATCCGTTGTTTTTTCTGTTCGGTAAGCCCGTGTGAGTGGTACACGGCATTGATAACCATCTCGTTAAGAATAAGGTTCAGCATGGTCCTGTTTTCGATTTTAAATCCCCATGCCAGAATCTCGTTGCAGACAACGGCTATGGCTTTTTTTATCTGCCGGGAGCTGTTGATCCTGATCTTTTTGGTCTCTACCACGCCGTCTATGTAGTGTTCGAGACCAAAAATATTTTCCTTCGAGATGAGCTTTTCCGCAAGGTTGAGCAGCTCATCCTTTTTGAACGGTTTGCACAATACATTGCCGATGCCCTCGTTAAATATTACGTTAAAAAACGAGTCGATGTCCCTGTCGGTCGTCATGATCATGGGGATATAAGGGTAGGTTGAGGATATGTATTTGTACAGATCGAACGCGTTATCGCCTGGAAGCTCGACTTCAGATACAACAAGGTCGACATCGACCGCCTTGAGCTTTTTCATGGCGTCATATGCCGATTCGCACAGCTCTACGTTGTAACCGCTTTCAGTGAACGTTTTTACTATTGCATCTTTAAATATGGAAAAATCAACAACAAGAACAGTATACATATGTTAATCCTGAATCTGGCGCCCCGTCTGGCGGGATCTCTGCTATTATACTAGTATTATCGTTATCTTCATTCAAATGGTAAATGGCTTTTATGGAACGAAAAACCGGAGCTGTCCGAATGATCCATCCCGCTTCATCTTTGAGGGATCATTTGATGCAATGCCTGCCAGAATTTGAGGCGAAGACGTTCAAACCCATGACGGTACATCATTATATATACCTTAAAAGTGGCATTTCAGGGAAAATTACTACAGAAAAATGGCCTGTTTGTACGAAAATAATATTGAAATTCTAGTTACCCTGTATATAGTTAGCAGGCCGAAACAATACGGCAGGCTCCATTACCAGACCGTCGGAGGATATATGAAAAAGCTGTTTCTCGTCAGTGCGTGCATAATGCTCATGGTTGCGGTTTCAAGCGCGCAGGAAAGCGAAGATAAAGGTCAGGCGTACAAGTTGACGTCTGAAACTCTGAACCAGCAGGGAAAGGAGCTGGATACCCAGATCACCTCCCTGTCAAAACGCATGGCTGATATCATCAAGAAATATGAACTGCTTAAAGCGGATGGAGTGCGGATCATCCCGTACCAGACGGCCTACGTGCTGGGGCCCAATTTCATTGAAATGGAAAAACACAGCTTTAAAAAAGAGGATATATATGCCCGCGAGGTAGTAGGTATCCAGACAAGAAAAGTCAAAATATTCACGGACGGGCAGGGCGTATCGAAAATCGAGTCAGAGATTTATGACCGCGATTACTATTCGGGCACTTCTTTCATGGTAAGAATAACCGATCCGTCGCCAGCTTCAGAAGGAACCGATGATATAATTTTCACGCATGTGGTCAACGGCAGGACGTTCCTTGACGGCAAGAAGCTTGGCGATATAAAGAATACGACAGCGTTTCCGATACGCAACGATCTGAAGAGGGATTTCCTGGTTCCCCATTATTCGTATTTCATGAACTCGATGCTCTTCATCGCCGAGGCGTATTTCAAAGGACTCAAGGACGCCGAGTCGAGCATGTCAGAATTTCTTAAAAAAGCGAACAAATACTGACGGTAGCAAACACCGGTTAAAAAAAGGCTGTCCGTGGGGACGGCCTTTTTTATGTCTGAAATTAATAATCAGGGCGGTCAGGAGCCGCGCCAAATAAAAGTGTTGACATCATACATGATGAAATATTTTGTTTTTTTCATTGTGTACAGTCGCCGGTCTGCAGGCGGCCCGGCGTATCGCATGTTCATCATGCCGGATGCAATCAAATCGTACCGAACGGAGTGAATAATGAAGCTGGCAGTGGTAGGAAGCGGGTATGTCGGTCTGGTAACCGGAACATGTTTCGCTGATATGGGTAACGATGTCTGGTGTATCGATATAGACGAAAAGAAAATCCAGGGCCTGAAAAAGGGGATACTGCCGATATATGAGCCGGGCCTTGAAGAAATGGTTAAACGCAATTATGCCGAAGGGCGGCTCGCCTTCACCACGAATATGAAGGAGGGAATCCGCGAAGCACTATTCGTTTTCATCGCCGTGGGGACCCCTTCTGACGAGGACGGATCGGCCGATCTTCAGCATGTTATAGCGGTCGCGCGCGAGATAGGAAAGTGCATCGAGAAATATACAATCGTAATAGATAAATCGACAGTTCCGGTCGGTACCGCGGAAAAGGTGCGGGAGGCGGTGCGCGAGGAGCTGGAAAAACGCGGCAAGTCCGGCGTAGAGTTCGATGTTGTGTCCAATCCGGAGTTTTTAAAAGAGGGAAACGCGCTTGAGGACTTCATACGGCCCGATCGCGTCATTATCGGGACCGATACACCCCGCGCAGCCGAAAAAATGCGCGAGCTCTATTCCACCTTCGTGCGCAAGGGCGACCGGGTTATGCTTATGGACATTCCTTCGGCCGAGCTTACAA
>JAKJGD010000220.1 GCA_022704585.1 Spirochaetota bacterium
CTATGATATCGCGCCGCGCTTCGCGCTCGTGCTCCCTGAGTGATCCGAATGAGGTTTCTTTTTTCATTGCATGCGGCCTTTGCGCCGCGCACCAGGCTATTTATTCATCTCAGCCTTGATCAGGGCGAGGACTGCCGGCGCTATGGCTGCACTCTCTTCTTTGGTCGTGACTTTCTTCAGGTATTTGATCTTTCTGTCCTTGCCGATTATGACCGTCATGCTGCCGTTATCGCAGTCGCCGAGATTCCATGCATTCTTGATGGCATGACTTTTATCAAGGAAGATATCTGTTTTGTATTTTTCGACCTTCCCCTTGACCACCAGGCGTACAATCCCGTCCGCGAGCCACATCGGGTTGTCCTTGAGGTTTGCAATGCCGCACGAGTAGAATTTTTTTTCGTCCAGCTTGGCATACTTCAGGACATCCGCGCAGGGGTCGTTTACGTCCGCACCCTCGTAATCATTATAGAACACGGCAACGACCTTGGTGCCGATGTTGGGTATGGTTACCGGATTCTTGTAGGCGTCCATAATCTGGACGGTTGACACGACCTGCCCGATGGCGGCTGCCATGGCTATTGCAGCGCCGATGGTTATCATTGAGAAGATTGCGATTGTTCGATGGAGATTTTTCATGATTTACCTTCCCTGTAAAAATATTGTGACAGAAATCTCGTGTTCAGTATATATCATCGGGGGGGTGTCTGGCAAGAATTAATTTGCATAACCTTTCTACCACTGGAGCGTGGGATGATAAAAATACTGCACTCACCCGTCCCCTCTCATGGGGGCTAGCATCAAGGAGTATATTGATCGATGAAATGCTGAATATGCTGAAGAGGAATCACGTAACGTTCCCCCTGCGGGGTAATGGGGAAATTGATAAGGGAACGAAAATATATTTGAAATTCATTTGACATGCGCTGATTTCATGGATGAATGTCTACATGCATGTGATTCAATTGAACGCTGTACAGGGGTTGTGATGCTGCAACAATACGCGGGAGAGATACAGAAAGCCGCGGATCTGCTGTGTAAGTCCTGTGATACTGCCGCCTTCTGCGGATCCGGGGTATCGGCCGAGAGCGGAATCTCGACCTTCCGTGATCCGGGCGGCATCTGGGACCGCCTTGACATGAGCGAGGTTGGCACCGCTGAAGGGCTCTTTGCCACGCTGGGCAAAAATCCCGGGAAGCTGATGCCCGTTTTTATCGAGCTGCTCGATACCCTTGAAAAGGCATCATTTAACCCGGGGCATGAGGCCCTGGCCTGGCTCCAATCCGGCTGCAGGCTCGGGACCATCATCACCCAGAATGTGGACAACCTCCAGCAGGAGGCGGGAAGTACCTGTGTAATCGAGGTGCACGGGAACCTGTTCGAGATGGCCTGCCTTTCGTGCAATAAAAAGCGGAAAATGGACCGGAAGCTCCTGATCCACGACCTTCGGAAAAGGCTCGGGCTCATGCGTGATATCAGCCTCCCCGGCCTCGTGTCCCTGGTCCCGAGATGCGAATCATGCGGCTCGCTCATGCGTCCGGACATCGTTATGTTCGGCGAGGCGGTCAAGGAGATGCCGCGTTCCTTCGAGATTGCACGTGAGTGTGATGTCATGCTGGTGCTCGGCACCTCGGGCGTCGTGTACCCGGCGGCCGAGCTCCCCTATGAGGCAATGCGGGCGGGCGCATCAATCATAGTGATCAATCCCCACGAAAATGCCTTTTTCGACATCTCCGACGTGTATATTCCGATGAAAACGGGCGTGGCCCTTCCTGCTATAGTGGAAATGATTAAAAGCATAAAACTGAAAAAAAGATAACAGCCGGATGGAAGAAGAAAAGATCTCGCCGGATGCGTATAAGGCACAACGGCGAGAACAATGAGTGGATTTATGTAAGAAGGAGACCGGAGGGCCGTCATGGAGACGGCCCTTTCACGTGCACCTGTTGTCAGCTTACCTGCCTGAGCGGCCCGGTCGCGAGCTTTTGCAGCTCGACCTTGAGTGAGGAGATGTCCATCACGTAGTTGCTGTAGACCGCATGCATGCCTTTTTGCTTTGCATCGCGGGCGAGTCGCTCTTTTCTAACGATCTCCTGCTCGATCCTGTTGATACGGTCCGACATTTTTTTGGTACTCATTTCAAAACCTCCTTAACGATTTCTGATCATCTCCCGGTTTAGCCGTAGAAATGATTTATGCTGGAAACGGGGGTTTTGAATTGACATTTATGGTTTTATGTTGTACATTCTTAATGATGTAACAAGCTTATGTCAATTCCCGGGCACTGCCCGGAGCCGGTTTCATGCCCTACATGAAGCCGGTTTTTTTATGACCCCATCTCTGGTTAAACCTTATGAATCTATATAAGAAATGGGTCATCGGCAAATTTTTTTGCGAAAAATTTACATTTTTTTTCTGGCTCCGCTGGCATTTGCCGGGTTATAAAAATGGCCCGGATCGCAGCATGAAGTCTCCAATGAAAAAATTATCGAGCCATTAAAGAGTATTGTACCGGGGCATTCGGACGAGACCGGGCTCGTCCGGCGGGGACTGGTTGAAGAGCAACCGCTGACGTCGATTTGCCGGTTAAAGCAGCCGGATTGCATCAGTCGTCAGCGGGCACGGCGGGGCGCCCGCCCGCAGGAGATATCCACGCACTTGAGCGGACCTGGCCCGCACGGAAAAAAGAATTGACTCCCGGTGTTGCCGAACCACTTGATTATAATGCGGCCTGAAAAGGAAAAACGCGGCCGCGGAGGAGAATTCGAACATGAAACGCTTGATCGCAACCGCTGCCGCAATCCTGGTTCTGTTTATCGCTTGCGCTTCAATCATGGGGAAGTGGGGCGTGTCGAAGCTGGATAAGCTGTCAGAAAAATGCCTCACTGAGAACGAGGCCCTTAAGCCGTCCACATCGCGATGGCAGAACCTGAGCACCCAGGCCCGTCAAAAGAAAAAGCGCGAGCTTGAAGAGTACAAGAAAAAACGCATCGATCTTTACCAGGCTCTCCACACATTCAAAACAGTGTACACCACTTCGATTGACAAGGACGGAAAATGCCGCGTCAAGGAATGTGCATCACTTGAGCGGGTACGGGCCCAGATTACCGAGGGCTGCCCCGGTGCGGGAGAATCCTTCCCCCGTACCGCAGCCGAGTAGGTATGATCGTCGTCTACAGCACGCGCCTCTTGCGGCTTTTCTCACTCCGGACGCGCGGCATTAGCGGAATCACGATCTTTCCTTTCATTTTCCTTCACGACGGGCTGCGCGGAACGCCCGAGGCAGCGGTGACCGTTAACCATGAAAAGATCCACATCCGCCAGCAGCTCGAGCTGCTGATTGTTTTTTTCGCCATATGGTATGGCGCCTCTTTTGTCGCGGGACTGGTACGGGGAAGGGGCCGGTACGGCGCATACCGGAACATCATCTTTGAGCGCGAGGCCTTTGACCGGATGTACGACCTGGATTATCTCTCCCGGCGGAAAATGTTCGGTTTCATGAAGTATCGGAAGAAAAAGTCATGATAACAAAGCGGTCGATTGAACAGGGAGAACGTCATGAACTACGATGAATTGCTGAAAAACCGTCGGTCGGTCCGCATGTATACCGACCGGATGGTTAACACCGGAGTGCTCAAGGACATCATAAGGGAAAGCACCCTGGCGCCCAGCTCGGGAAACAGCCAGCCGTGGAAGTTCGTCATCGTTAACGACAGGGCCATGATGAAGCGTGTTTCGGATGAGAGCAAGAAGAACCTCGTCGCCAGGATCGAGGCGAACCCGGCGGATTATATCAAGAGATACGAGCAGGCCCTCCGCAACGAAGAGTACAATGTTTTCTACAATGCACCGGCCCTCATTATACTGGCCGGCCCGCGGGATTATCGCAACCTCCTGATAGACTGCGCCCTGTGCGCAGCCTACATCATGAACGCCTCTGTTTCGCGCGGGCTGGGTACCTGTTGGGTCAACCTGGGATCGGATATTCGCGATCAGGCCCTGCTCGGAGAGCTCGGCATTACTCCCGACCTTGCCATCGTGGCACCCATCATCCTCGGGTATCCCCGGGACATACCGGCCGCTCCCAAACGGGAGGAGCCGGTGATACTTAAAGTGATAGAAGGTCGATGAATCCCGATCAATATACGTTCATAGCCACGGCGGCAAAAGGCATGGAACAGATCCTGGCGGACGAGCTTAACGGTCTCGGCTCCGGGGGAATTTCCGTGTCAACCGGATACGTGCGGTTTGCCGGCAGCTACGGATCTGCGCTCAGGGCCTGCCTCTGGTCACGCACCGCGAGCCGCGTGATCCTTGAGGTCGTAACACTGGAAGCTGCGGAGAAGGATGATGTGTACTCGGCAGCGCGATCGATACCCTGGGAGGAGCACTGGGCCGCACCTTCCACGATAGCGGTCGATTTTTCCGGCACCTGCCCGGGCATCAACAACACCATGTACGGGGCCCAGCTTGTCAAGGACGCGCTCGTCGACCGCGTGCGTGAGCGCACGGGAAAACGGCCTTCCGTGGACGCGATTAACCCGGGCCTGCGCGTCATCTGCCATCTCCATGGAGGAACAATGGCCCTGGGCATGGATCTCTCCGGTGACGGCCTGCACCGGCGCGGCTACCGGGAGGAGACTGTCGCGGCACCGATTCGCGAGACGCTTGCAGCGGCGATCCTGTTGAAGGCCGGTTGGCCCGAGGTGGCGGCCGGCGGCGGCTCTTTTCTGGATCCGATGGCCGGTTCCGGCACGTTCGTGATTGAGGCCGCACTCATGGCAGCGGACAGCGCCCCGGGCCTGCTGCGGGCCCGGTGGGGCTTTGAAGGCTGGACGGGCCACGATGCGGGTGTCTGGCGCGATCTCGTGAACGAGGCGCTGTCGCGAAAGGAGGCGGGCCTGCGGAACGCCC
>JAKJGD010000221.1 GCA_022704585.1 Spirochaetota bacterium
CATCGAGGCCGCGCGGGCCGGGGAGCACGGCCGCGGCTTCGCCGTGGTCGCGGACGAAATCGGCAAGCTCGCCGACAGCTCGGTCGAGCAGGCCAAGTCGATCCAGGCGATCGTGCGGCAGATCGTGACTGATATCGAGGGCAAGACCAACCTGATCATCGAGTCCTCGAAGTCAATCACGGACATCAACACATCGGTGAACAACCTTAACAGCGCGAGCGACGCCATCGTGAAGCTCTGCGTGAACCAGGAAAAGCTGACGCACGAGATCCAGGAGTACATGGAGCGGATACTGGGCGGGTCGGCGCGCATAACGAATTCAACGTCCGAGCAGAAGAACGGCATGACCGAGGTCATGAAAACCGTGGAGCTCCTGAACAGCATCACGAACCGCATCATCAACAGCTCCAACGAGATCGTGAAGATCTCCGAGATCCTCTCTCACCGCATCGCCATCCTCAACAAGGTGATCGTCGACGACTGACGGTTTTTCAGGGCAATACGCACAGCCCTGTCCCCGGACCCCGGTTTCCGTGTTGACACATCGCCGATTTCGTTCATCCATGTCAGCATGGAAAACGGGGCTCAGACACTGATGAAAAACTGCACGATCTGCCCCCGCGAATGCGGGACCGACCGCTTTGCCGGGACCGGCTTCTGCAAAAGCGGCGCCGCGCCCCGGGTAAACAGAACGAAGCTCCACTTCTGGGAGGAACCGGTCATCTCCGGCGAGCGCGGAAGCGGCGCCATCTTCTTCAGCGGCTGCACCATGCGGTGCGTCTACTGCCAGAACCACCGGATCAGCCAGGAGGGCCGGGGCGCCGACCGCACGGTCGAGGAGGTGGCTTCCCTGATGCTCGATCTGCAAAAGCAGGGCGCGCACAACGTGAACCTGGTCACGGCAAGCCACTTCACGCCGCAGGCGGCGGAGGCCATCCGCACGGCCCGCGGCCGGGGGCTCTCCGTGCCCGTGGTCTGGAACAGCAACGCGTACGAGAAGCCGGACACGCTCCGCCTCCTCGAGGGTCTGGTGGACATCTACCTTCCCGACTTCCGCTACCTCGGCGGTGCGGCGGCCAGGCGCTATTCGGCAACGCCGGACTATCCCGACAGGGCACAGGAGGCGATCGCCGAAATGCACCGCCAGGCCGGAAGGCTCGAAGTGCGCCAAAGCATAGCCGTCAGGGGACTTCTCGTCCGGCTCCTCGTGCTCCCGGGTATGGCTGATTCGATCCGCGGCATACTCGCGTGGATACGCGACACGCTCGGCGCCGGGACCTGGGTGAGCCTCATGGGCCAGTACTACCCGGCCTTCCGCTCGGCCGAGTTCCCGGAGATCGACCGGCCGGTCTCGGATGACGAGTACGATCAGTGCCTGGGCTTCCTTGACGAGCTCGGGTTCGAGAACGGCTTTACGCAGGACGTGGGCTCGTGCGCGGACTACACGCCGGAGTTCGAGTGAGCGTTCCGCCATGACCATGCGAGCAAACATCCCCGCCATGTACGCCCTGAACTGCGTCAGGAACATGATGTTCTTCGGCGCGGTCGCGGTACCTTTTTTCACGGACTGGGCGGGGCTCGATTATACGCGCATGTTCCTGCTGGAGGCGAGCTTTGCCTTCTGGATGTTCGCGCTGGAGGTCCCCACCGGCGTGGTCGCGGACCGGTACGGGAGAAAATATTCGCTCGCGCTCGGGGGGCTGGTCTCCGCCGCCTCGTTCACGCTGTTCGGGCTTTTCACGAACTATGCCCTCTTCTTCGCCGCGGAATTCGTGTGCGCGATCGGGTTCACGCTCCTGTCGGGCGCGGACCGGGCCCTTTTCTATGACACGCTCATCGCGCTCGGCGAAGAACCGCGGGCCACACGCTATTTTTCGCGCTATGACATCGCCGGATCAGCCGGCATCATCACCGGGCTCCTGGGCGGCGCATGGCTCGCCGGCTCGGGCATTGTCCGGTACCCGGGGGCCCTCCCCCTCACCTTCCTTCTGTCCGCCGCCGCGTTACTGCCGGTCACCGCCCTCGCCCTGCTGCTTAAAGAACCGGGTCGGAAAAAGATCGACGAAAAATTCATCCGGCAGGGCGTCAACGGATTCACCCTTATTTTCAAAAAGAAACGGCTTCGCGGGTTTTCCCTGAACTATTCCTTCATATCCGCGGCCGGTTTCCTCATGTTCTGGCTCTACCAGCCCCTGCTGGAGCAGTCGGGCATTGCCGTCACGTACAACGGCGTCGCGGGCGCCGCTTTCAACCTGCTCGGCATCGCGCTCATGGCGAACATCGACGCGATCGAGAAACGGACCGGAATCCGGCCGTTATTATTGATGACCGCCCTCATCCCGGGCCTCCTGTATATCGGCCTTTTCTTCACGGAAAGCGCGTTTTACACGGTGCCCGCGATGCTTTTCATCGTGGCCTTGAAGCAGATGCGCGCGCCGCTCCTCTCGGACCTTATAAACAGGGACATCGAGAGCGCCAACCGCGCAACCGTGCTCTCGGGCCTGTCCATGCTGGAGCGGGTCATCATCATGTTCCTGTATCCCGTGGTCGGATTGCTGGCCGACCGCTCCATCGGTGCCGCGTGCCTGTTTCTGGGGGCGGCCATGGTTCTGTTCGCGGGCGTGAGCGGGAACAGGGATCATGCAAAGTGAGATCATGTTTTATAGAATGAAGATCTTTAAGAATCGTAGAAAGGTAATGATGTACCCGGACCGGATATACAGGGTGATCGACAAAAACAAGCCATACAATTCATTATGCGCATTAATAAAAAAACCGCGGCCATGGATTGCACCAGGACCGCGGTTATGATTCTGCATTCGTTGTCCGGTAACCTACCGATATTCGGGAAGTTCGGCCATAAATATCAACTTGTAATAATCGATTGGTTCGGTCCAGACAATGACCGCCAATCCGTTATTGCATGTCAACCTCGCGTTCACTGCATCTTCCCCGTCCGGGCTTATATTATCGGCAATTCCCGTCGGATGGACCCACGCGCCGTTGCGGTACCGGCTCTTGAATACCTGGGAGTTTGTTCCATCGGATTGTATCCATGTGACGATTGCATTTCCACTATTATCCATGGACACGAATGGCTCTGATGCATTGGAACCGCCAGGGCTGATAAAATCTTCCGCGTCAGCCGGATGCACCCATGCGCCATTGCGGTACTCGCTTTTAAAGACATGCCCTGATTGTTCAAATACTATCACTGCGTTTCCTGAATCGTCCATTGCGACACCCGGATCCTCGGCAAATTCCATCGACTCGGCCGGGTTGATCCGATTTGAGAAACCAGAGGGGTGGTTCCATGAGCCATTTCGATATTCGCTTTTGTAGATCCGCTCCTGGGTAGACCCATCAATGAATTTCTGTTGCCACACGATGATGGCGTTTCCATTGTTGTCCATCGCTACCTGCGGAGATTGCGCACTCTGTCCGGGCACACTGATATAATTGGTCACTCCCGCTCCTGACGGAAAGGTCCACGATCCGTTCCGGTATTCGCCTTTGAAGATTTGGGACTTTGTATGAGATTCTTCTTCCCCTTCCCATACAATGATCGCGTTCCCATCGTTGTCCATCGCCACCTGTGGTGTATAGGCGTTCATATAAGGAACGCTGATATAATCCGATACACTGGAAGGGTGGACCCAGACACCATTCCGGTATTCGCTTTTAAATATTCTTCCATTTATACCACCCTGGTTCCATACGATGATGGCATTTCCGTTGTTGTCCATGGCGACTTGAGGGATGCCTGCGCCCTCTCCGCCGGGATTAAATGAATCTGCAAGGGTCGCGGGGTGCACCCATGCGCCATTGCGGTACTCGCTCTTGAATATCTGGTAATAGCTCCCGTTGTACTGCGACCATACGATGATGGCATTTCCATTGTCGTCCATGGCAACCTGCGGCGAGCTGGCAGTGCCGCCTGCCGGGCTTATGAAATCGGATGTACTCTCGGGGTGAACCCATGCGCCGTTACGGTACTCGCTTTTAAAAAGCTTCTGGTCCTGCACCCAAACGATGATCGTGTTGCCGCTGCTGTCCATTGCCGCCTGAGAACTGTCAGCATCTTCATCGAGGGGGCTAATACAGTATGCAAGGTTATTGAAATCCCAGCTGACCGAAAGGCGATAAATATACCAGGATAAGACGGGCAAGATACCGGTAATTGCGGAATTATATATAAATTCAAATTTCCTCTCCTGTTGCATCTCATTGACGGCGGTAACTATCGTCGTATGTTTACCCGTTATATTAGGGTTAAAAGTGATGCGATAGGTATTGCCCGATACGAGCGTGGCATTTTCAACCGATACGAGGGGATAATTACTATTGATTTGAAAGTCAAATGTCCTGATCGGCGCCTGTCCCCCCACAACATACCATTTAGCGTTTGAGCCGTCTTTGGGCAGCGTGAAGGAAATGGATTGGTACGGTTTTACATAAGCCTTCAAAAGGCCTTGAGCCGCGATGGAATCGGCTTTCCCATCGGTGCCATTATAACTGCAGCCGGTCATTATGCTGATCGAGAATACCGTCAGCGCAGAGCCGATCAATAAAGATTTGATCTTTTTCACTGAATCCTCCTGATCTTATCAAGATGTTTTTGAATAGAACAAATAAAACACAATTATTAAAACCGTTATCGGATAATTTATTTGTACAATAACGGTCTTGGCGGGGGTTTGCACGTCTTCTGCGATAATATAAAAATATTTATTATGATATTTGTCCAGTATTTTTTATGTTGAAGAAATCATTTTAACATCCCACACTGGTTCAGATAGCATTCATTCAGTAGCGTTGAGCGTTACTGTACAAGACCTCTTCTCATGGATATAAATGATCGGAAAAGAAGTAATCACCTGCGACGCGGCCGTGATCGGCGG
>JAKJGD010000222.1 GCA_022704585.1 Spirochaetota bacterium
CCCCCGCCGCTTCGCGGAAACGATCACGGAGGGGACGGTGGTCGGCGCGGACCTCTCCCTGCCCATGCTCCGGAAGGGCATGCGCGAGCTGAAAAAATCCGGCTCCGGCAACATCGTGCTGGTGCGCGCCGACGCGGCGCGGTGGCCCTTCGCGGCGGAGAGCTTCGACCGGGTGCACTGCTCCGGCGGCCTGCACCTGTTCCCGTCGCTGCCGGAAGTGTTCGCCTCCGTCCGGCGCTCCCTCAGGGAGGGCGGCATCTTTGTCGGCGCCACCTACTGCGTTGCCGGATCCGCCATGAAAAGACGGATACAGGACCACGTGTCCTCGGCGCACGGGTTCCACTGGTTCAAGCCGGAGGAGCTCAGGGAGCTCGCGTCGCGCGCCGGCTTCACCGGATGGGAAGAGCGCATCCGAAAGCAGGGGATCGTGTTCCGCGCGGTACGGGAGTAGCGGCATGATACGTATCTGCGTTGAATCGGATTTTGATGCTATCCACGCCATAATCAACGACGCGGCGACCGCCTACCGGGGCGTTATCCCGGACGACCGGTGGCACGACCCCTACATGACGCGGGAGCACCTCGCGGGAGAGATCGCCGATGGCGTCGTGTTCCGGGGCCTGGAGCGGGACGGGAAACTCCTCGGCGTCATGGGCATCCAGGACCGGGGAGAAGTGATGCTCATCCGGCACGCCTATGTCAGGACGGGCGAGAGGAGGAACGGGATCGGGAGCCGTCTCCTGGCGGAGCTCCTCGAACAGGCGGACAGGCCCGTGCTCGTGGGAACCTGGGCAGCGGCGTGGTGGGCAGTCGATTTTTACAGAAAGCACGGATTTAAAGAAGTCTCCGCAGTGGAAAAAGACAGGCTGTTGAAGAAGTACTGGCGGATCCCCGACCGCCAGGTCGAGACGTCGGTGGTCCTGGCGGACGGTTCCTGGCGGTTGGATTGACCGGTGGCTACAGGGTTAGTATCTCGTCCTCGGTCAGGTCTTCCACCCGGACGATATCTATGCCCTTGATGCGCGCGGCCAGCTCCTTGGATGAAATCTCTGGCATCGTATAGATAATCCTCCAGCCCTTGTCCTTGGTCCAGTTCAGGAACTTCCATGCGTAGCAGTCCTTGCAGTGGACCGCCTTTTTCTCGAGATACGCTTCACCGGTAAGGGTTTCAAGCGGCGCATGCCTCTCGCACTGTATGCTTCTGCAAAACGTCCCTGATTCATACTTTTTCTGCATGGTCTCCTCCATGGAGGCGTCGTTATTCCACGCACAGCGCGGTGTTAGCCCCCTCAAAATGGCTACAATCACGCCTCTGTATAAATAATACCATGATGAACGGACCGTTTCAATCACAAATTTTGCTATTTTTTGCTGTCAGGAACCGCTATCCCTTCATATCCGGCCGATTCATTCCGGATACTGCTCGTCCGCCCCTACTTACCCGACTGTTGACGAGCCAGGGCCCAATCCAGTATTTCCGGGCTGTATCCCGCATACGCCCGGTCGCCGAGGATGAAGACAGGGATGGGGAGCTCTTTTTTCACGGTTAGCGACCCGGACACCCGTTTTTCATAATAGGGCACGCCGTTCACGAGGATATAGGCAAATGGTGTTCGGGATTCGTATATAAAGGGCCTGCCCCCGACCCGGGCGTTGATCCGCCCGAGCATCGTTACCAGGATCCCGATATTTCTCCGGTTGGTAGCGGTGACACGGTTGCCGCTGTCCCTGACCTCGTAGGTCGCGAGCACGATCCCCGGATGACGCTTCAACAGTGCCGGCAGGTCGCGCTCCGCACGCCTGCAGGCCGGGCACACACCGCTCGTGAAAAAATGGAGCGTTGCAGCGCCGGCCGGTGCGGGGTTTCCGCCGGCAATCTGCGCGGGAAGGGCCATGCCCAGCAGCATTGTTAAAACAAAAGCCTTTTTCATTTTCCGATCCTCCGGAATTCATTCGGTATGACGGCCGCGTCGTGATTGCCGCGAGGATCACCGGTAACGGGCGTGCGCCGTTCTGTCAAGCCTGATGTCACAGTCCGCTGTCCCGTATAGCATTATTCCGCGCCGCCGAAAGCGCCCGCGCGCGTCCCGGCCGCGAATCATCAGGGAGGCTTTGAAGGGCGCCGGGGCCGGATTTCTCGCATACTTTTTATTATGCGAATATGATATTTAGGGCGGATCGGCGCCTGTAACTATTTGTCGGTATTGGTAATAATTTTCACCGCGCATGAATAATTTTTTAAAATTTTTTATCCATCCGCGCCCGGAGCCGCCAAAGCCGGGAAAATATCTTGCGTAAATTCACCGTGAAAAAAAAGATATTCGTAAGGCGGCACCGCTCCGGCGCGGCCGGCCGAAACGAAATACGCTAAAAGGTTTTCACTTCTCGCATATATTCCAAGGAGGTTTTACATGCCTGTTTCCCGAAGAGACTTTTTGAAACTCTCGGGAATGACCGCTGCCGGGTCTTTCGTCGGCGGCGCATCGTTCCTGACCGGCTGCAAATCAGCGAACAAGCTGAGAGGCACGAAAGAATCCACCACCATCTGCCCGTATTGCGGCGTCGGATGCGGGTTGATCGTCTCCTCACGAGACGGAAAGGTCATCAATACGGAGGGGGATCCCGATCACCCCATCAACCATGGAGCCCTGTGCGCAAAGGGGAGCTCGCTCTTCCAGGTCGCAGTCAACGAACGGCGCCTTACCAAGGTGCAGTACCGCAAGCCGTTCGGGACCGAGTGGGAGGAGATATCCTGGGACGAGGCCCTCAAGCGCATCGCGCGCCGGGTCAAGGAAACCCGGGACGCGACGTTCCAGGAAAAAGACGGCGACGTGACCGTCAACAGGACCCCCGGCATTGCGAGCCTTGGCGGCGCGGCCCTGGACAACGAGGAGTGCTACGTCCTCTCCAAGTTCATGAGGACCCTCGGCGTCACATACCTGGAACACCAGGCGCGAATTTGACACTCCGCCACAGTCGCCGGTCTGGCGGCTTCCTTCGGCAGGGGTGCAATGACGAACCACTGGATTGACATCAAGAATTCTGACGTTATTTTCATGATCGGCAGCAATGCCGCCGAGAACCATCCCGCTTCGTTCAGATGGATTCTCAAAGCAATAGAAGAGAGAAATGCAAAGCTGATCGTGGTGGACCCGCGGTTCACCAAGTCCGCTTCAATGGCGCACGTGTGGGCGCCGATCCGTCCGGGCACCGACCTCGCGTTCCTGGGCGGGATCATCAATTACGCTCTCCAGAACAACCTCATACAGAAAGAGTATGTCCTGGAATACACCAACGCTTCCTACCTGGTCAACCCTGGCTTCAAGTTCAACGACGGGCTGTTCTCGGGATATGATGCGGGCAAGCGCACGTACGGCGACCGCAAATCCTGGACCTACCAGATGGACGCCAGGAAAATTCCCAAGCGCGACAAGTCCCTCAAGGACCCGCAGTGCGTGTACCAGCTCATGAAAGCCCATTACAGCCGCTACACGGTCGACATGGTCGAGAAGGTCACCGGCTGCCCGAAGGACACGTTCCTGAAGGTCGCCGAAGTGTTCTGCTCGACGCACAAGCCGAACAAGGTGGCGAACTTCATGTACGCGATGGGCATCACCCAGCACACGGTCGGTACGCAGAACGTACGCGCGCTGGCGATCCTCCAGCTCCTCATGGGCAACATGGGCCTGGCGGGCGGCGGCATCAACGCGCTGCGCGGCGAATCGAACGTGCAGGGCTCGACGGACCACGCGCTGCTCTTTCACATCATTCCGGGTTACATGCCGGCGCCGAGCGCGAAGGACCACCCCACCCTGAAGGCGTATAACGATACCACGCCCAAGACCGAAGACCCGATGAGCGTCAACTGGTGGTCAAACCGTCCCAAGTACCTGGTGAGCATGCTCAAGGCCTGGTACGGCGACGCGGCGACAAAGAAGAATGACTTCTGCTACGACTGGCTTCCCAAGTTCTCGAAGCCGTCCCCCTACATCGCCCTCTTCGAAGACATGATGAAAGGGGTCATGAAGGGCGCCTTCTTCATGGGCACCAACCCGATCGTGGGCGGGCCCAACGCCAACCGTAACGCCCAGGCGATCGAGAAGCTGGACTGGCTGGTGGCAGTGGACCTGTGGGAAACCGACTCTTCCATATTCTGGAAACGCCCGGGCGCGAACCCGGCGACGATCAAGACCGAGGTCTTCATGCTTCCGGCGGCTTCCTCCGTCGAGAAGGAGGGGAGCGTATCCAACTCCGGCCGCTGGGCCCAGTGGCGCTACAAGGCCGTTGACGCGCCCGGACCGGCAAGCACCCGTGGCAAGTCGGACCTTGACATCGTGGACACGCTGTTCCGCATGATCCGCGACCTCTACAGGAAAGAGGGCGGTAAGTTCCCGGACCCGATACTGAAGTCGAACTGGAACTACATCGCCGACGGCGAGCACGAAGCTTCCCCCCACCTGGTCGCGAAAGAGATCAACGGCTACACCTGGCCGGACAGGGGCCAGATGAAGACCTTCATGGACCTGAAGGACGACGGCTCGACCGCCTGCGGCAACTGGATCTACTGCGGCAGCTACCCCGGATCCAGCAAGAACCTGATGGCCCGCCGCAACGGCGACGACGCGTCCAACAATATCGGCATGTACCCGGAATGGGCGTGGTGCTGGCCGCTGAACCGTCGGATCATCTACAACCGCGCGGCCGTCAACCGCAAGGGCGAGCCCTGGGACGTCGACCGCTGGGTCGTCAAGTGGACCGGCAGCAAGTGGAAAGGCGACATCGTCGACGGCGGTCCCAAGGCCGGGCCCGAGGCGAAGAACCCCTTCATCATGAACAACGAGGGCGTGGGTCGCCTCTTCTCGCCCGGCAAGGCCCTGACCGACGGCCCTTTCACCGA
>JAKJGD010000223.1 GCA_022704585.1 Spirochaetota bacterium
CGGACGGCGATGGAGCTTATGTAGTCCATCATGGTGAAGGTCTCAATCGCGGTCGCGAGGGGCATGACCATCATCGATTGGTCGTACCGCGGGTTCAGGGTCTTGAAAATGCCCACAACGGCAAGGTTCGCGGCCGCGATCGACCCGTCGAATCCCTGAGAAATCATCGCCACCGTGTCCCCGACCTTCACGCCCAGGTTTTTAGCGAGGGTCGCGCCGATGACGATATGCTTTCCGTCATCGGCCGCGAGGTACCGGCCGCCCGGGAGGATCGTTTCATGGAGCGTGCTGACCAGCTTTTCCTTTTCGGGGTCCACGCCCTGCACCACTGCAATGAAGGTGTTGTTCCCGTATGACGCGAGGCCCGCCGCGTGAACTCTCTTCGTCGACGCGAGAACATCGGGACTACTGTTGATATAGGAAACAACCGGCCCCTCGGGCCTGAAGGCGTAGCTGATGCTCATGTTCTCCCAGAAGCCCTTTTCATGGACCTGAATGTGGCCGGTATTCGCCGCAATGGAGTCCTCTATCATGGCTTCATAGCTTCCGTCCTGAGTTGCCCGGAAAAACATTATCATTGAGCATCCCATCATAATGGTGAGGAGCGTGAGCACGGTGCGGCGCTTGTTCTTCCACACGTTCCGCCAGGCCAGCATGACCTCGATGTAGAATTTCCTGCCGTTCATTCGGCTATCTCCGTTTCAGGTTCTGCAGCGAAAAAACGCTATTGTCGATTTTGATGTCGAAGAATACGCTTTTAATTACCATCTGCGTGTATTCCTCGACTGACTGCTCCGGGTCGCGGTTCTTCTTGAACGAGACCATCTTCATGCTGGTCGGGATAAGGCGTCCGCCCATAATCCTGAAGTCGCCGCAGGTGAGCTTCTTTTTCAGTTTCCCGTGCTGGTCGTAAAATTCCTGCATGACCGGCAGGCAGTCGCTCATGCGGGCGTAATAAATGAGCTTGCCCCACACCACGGCGGCGTCCGGCTTCGGGGTCATCGTTATCATGTAGCACTCATGTCCCTCGACGGTTTTTTTCCCGGTAAGAACGTGGGTGTAGTCCTCGATGATGCTCGATTCCTTGACGATGTCATCGTTGGTAAAATCCGATCCCATCCAGGACTGAAGCATCATGGAGGGGTGGATCTTCATTTCTTTCCCGATCTCCGGATTATAGTGCCACATGAGCTTTTCTTTCTGGATCATGAGGAAGCGGTTGCCCGCGTCTTTTTTCGGCGCCAGGATCTCGGCAAAGGACTTTTTCGCAACCCGGTTGTCCCAGCTCTTCATCTTCATGGTGCGTGTCCAGCGGCGGGTCTTTATGGTCATCTCGATCATGGCCACCTGCGAATCGCCGCGTATCGATTTTTCGGCTTTGTCGATGATCTCCATCGCCGTAAGGGCCATCAGGCGGTCCGGGACCGATATGGCGAGAATGGCGGCGGCAGCGATGATTATGGCGAACAGACTTTTTTTCATGACAATCAACCCTCCATCAATTTATCGTATTCAATCGTTTTATCGCATTCATTAAAGCCGAAAAAGATAATGTTCATAAGTTCCTGGAACCGGTCATGGGGATCGGAAATAATCGTCTTCAGCTTGTCGTCGTTCATCATTTCGGAAATATGCTCAATGAGATAGATATAAAATTCAGGGGGCACTGTCTTCCGAAACTGGCCTTCCCTCTGTGCTTCTTTGAAAAAGTCCGTGACAAGCTCCATGGTCTTCATGGTTGCACTCTGGTAAAATTGTTTCAGGTTTTCGTTGGTCCCCATGAGCTCATCTATAAATTCGTCGCTGTATTCCTGCGCTGTTGCCAGTTTCAGGCGGATCAGCTTTAACATCTTATCCATGAACGGGATGTTTTCGTCCCGTATGGCAAGAAATTCCCGGACACCATCATCAACCCAATCCTCCATTATTTTCATGACCAGGTCATCTTTATTATGGAAATACTTATAAAAAGTTACCTTACTGACATTTGCCTTTTCACATATTTCTTCTATGGTGACTCTTTTAATGCCATGTTTGAATAATAACGAACGGGCCGTTGTAACGAGGTCCTGATATTTCTTGTTGTCTTGAGGTGGTTCTGTGATCATTTTTTACTTTTATTGTGAATGTATACGATAATTGTAATAATTTACGATTTTAGTTAAATTTAATAATTATCGTAAATATTGTCAAGTAATGAAAAATTTTTTTTCAGAATGTTAGGGGTGAATAATATTCCGGGTGGCGGCCTGATACTAAAACGTGCAGGAGATTCCCAACCTGTATACCGGATCACCGTTATCGGCAATATTGACATCCATCAGGGGGGATGATACGCTGATCCGGCCTTCCTTTTCGAGGTTATAGAAATTGTATGAAGGCGGGCTGAAAAATGAGGTAACCAGGTCGATGAGCTTCACTGCCCCAAGCGTTATCCCGCCATACAGCACCTTTTTCTTTTCGTCCTTCGTGTACACGCAGAACCCGGCAAGAAACAGCTCGGACAGGTGAAAGCCCCAGCCGGCAAGACGATGGCCCTTGTAGAACATGCCGCCTCCCGGTATGATGAGCGAGAGTACAAGTGCGGCTTCATTTTTATTGAAGAAAAAAGGCGGCAGCACCCTGTTCCCGGTGAACTGGTGGGCGAGCTGGTCAAGGTATGCCACGGACACCGTCAGCGGTATTGTTGACCAGCAAAAGATCTGGAGATTATTCATGGTCGTGGTCTTGTCGCTGTCCATGACGCCGGGGAAGAAGTTTATTTTGAATTTAGTCATGTATTCGGGAAGAAGAAAATGATGAACGATAAGCAGGGACGAAAAAACAATTCCGGCGACGCTCGGCGTTGTGTTCTTGAACCCGAGGTAAGCGGTGGAGAGGTACGAGCCGTACCCGGGCATGCAGGTGTTGGCGCCGGGATTGATGAGGCACATGCCGGCGGCGAATTTCTTTTCCGGGTCTGTCCCTTCTGCGCCGGAGTTCGCGAGGCTGTAGCGGTAATTGGTATTGTACTCGATCCTGTCGTCAATTTCCCTGATCAGGGCCCTGACGGACGGATACACGAGAATGGTAACGCGCTTCGACAGAACCGCGGCCTCAGGAACCAGGGCCAGCGAGCGGTACCGGCCCGTGTTGCTGATTACCACCGTCCCTCCGCCGGATGCCCGGTACCTTCCGGGGCTGATCCCGTGCCACTGGCCGGCGCTGAGGAGATACCGTCCGTCCCTCTGTTCAAGCAAGTCCGCTTCCAGGGGAAGGCGCCTGTGCATCCGGGCGATCTCGCGGACCAGCTTGAGCGGAATGTTCATGGGGATGGCGGACCTTACGGAGATGCTCCGGTTCATGCTGTTATATCGCGGCGATACCGCTTTTATCGTGATGGTGCCGGCTATGGAGTTCCCCATTGAAGTTATCGAGATGAAGGCATAGAGGTCCGCGTTCATCCGTACAGCCGCATTACGGAGATCTTCCTCGCCGAACCCGTCCGGCAGGCCTTCCATGGCGTTACGCACGCTTCCTGCCGGGACCGGCATTAACCTGCCCAGGCGGGCCAAGGCGTCCGAAACGGTTTCAGCCGATTTATCCGCGAGCGCGTTCAGCTGGATGCTGGCCCCCTGGAGCGGGAATATGGCGATGGTGCCCGGGACAGGCTCCCGCTCGGTTGCGCGGAGCATGACAGGCGACAATCCGGCGATCACCAGGACCGCGCAGAAAAGGGTACGGCGAAGCCATCCACCGTGGCTGGTTGTCTGTGTACCGGTCATAGCCTCTCGTTTGATGAATGTGCCGATGGCGCTTTCCACAGGATTACCAGCGGTATGAACACTGGAGGCCCAGGCTGACGTCGGCATCATCGCCGGCAAAAAGCACCGGCTCCATGGTATATCCTTCTTCTATTATTTCGCCGTTCTCGATCCTGTCCCTGGTAAAGACAGCGTGTATGATTTCGGCGACTTTTACGGCGCAGGTGACCGAGAGAAGCGTGTACGCCCGCGCCGGGTTTATTTTTGCTGTGGAAAAGGTCCTGGTCAGGGGATCGAATTTTTTGTCCGGGCAGAATTCCCTGATCGTGAAATAGAGGAGCAGGTTGTCCGCGTGAAAATAGAGATAGCCCCAGAGCCGGTCGCCCCGGTAGAAGTGGCCCCCGCCGCCCGAAACCAGTGCAAGATAGCCGGCTGTGACGCTGTTCCCCAGGAAAGGCACGGCGCCCTGGAAGTCGGCCGCCCTCCCGAGGAGCGAATAGGCGAGGGAATCCGCGAAAAGCGAAACCCCGCCGGCGCACATCATGTACAGTCCGAAATAGTACTGCGCCTGCACGTCGCGGGGAACGGTCCTTTTCCTTTTATAATAGTTGGCCCAGTAATCGGCCATGCCGTTAATCTCCAGGTAACAATAGGGCGCGAAATTGAAGGCCCAGAGCGCCAGCCCGGACCAGTCGTTTCCCCGGTAGTACCCGATGATCGGCGCCAGGATCGGCATGGTTGCGCTGGCCGGGCCGGTCAGGAGCAGGGTATAGAGCGTTTCGGTCACGACCGGTTTGCGTATTACCGTTTCATGCTTCCGGCCGTAAAAAAATTTTTCCATGGATTTGGCTTTCTCTTCATATCCGGCCAGTATGAAGTCGCCGTCTTTCAGCCCGGCGTCCGTGGAGGCGACGGTGCCGTTGCTCACGGTGGCCGTGCCGGTCCGGATGAACCCGCGCAGACCGCCCCTGCCGGCGGCATCAAGCCGGTATACCTCGTAGGTGCCGCTCATGATCCTGTCAGTCCTGAATTTTCCGTCCGGACCCTGGGAAAGGCCGACCCGCGAGCGGTAGCGCGCGAGCAGCTTCGCAACGAATCGGGCGGCATGCTCCTCGGTGATGGAGTTGTATTCCTGGGCCCC
>JAKJGD010000224.1 GCA_022704585.1 Spirochaetota bacterium
TCGTTGTGCTGTTCTGCATGTATCTGTGCATCCGCGCGGTACGTGACCGGCAGCCCTTTTCAAGAAGGATCCTTCTCGGCGTATCCGTGTATACCATCGCGTTCCTGCTGAGCGTCCCGGTGTTTTTCAACCAGTTCGCGACGGAGCCTTTTCTAATCGTAGGTTTTTTCATCATGACCATCCTGTTCGCGACAGTCCTGGCGTCGCGGTTTGCGCAGGTCCATAACGACCTGGAGAATTTGAATATTAATCTTGTCGAGATAAACCATGAAAAAGACCGCGCTATAGAGAGCCTGAATATTTACAAGTATATCGTGTCGGAGTCACGCGATCACATGGCATTTGTTGACGACGGGGGCAGGTTTATCGAGGTCAATAACGCGCTGCTGAAAGCATACGATAAAAAAAGGAACAGGGTCATCAACCGGACAGTCAGGGAGATATTCGGCGACTTCGAATATGAACATTCCGTGAAGGAATACTTCAATGCGTCATTTTCCGGGGAACCGGTTGTATTCGAGCGGTGGCAGGAGTTTCCCGTGGCGGGGAAGAGGTATATGATTACATCGTTGCTCCCTTATGTGGCCGGACCCGAACAGAAAAAGGGCATCGTGTATTATTCCATCGATATTACCGACCGGATCATGTTTGAGCAGGAGCTGGTTAAAATCTCGGAAAACGAGCGCAATGCCATCGGCATCGAGCTGCACGACAACCTGGCGCAGAAGCTCTTCGGTATCGCGCTGAAGAGCAGTATCCTGGCGGCCGATGTCGGCGGGGAGCAGAAGGGCGCCGCCTTGCAAATAGAGGGTTTGATCAACGAGGCGATCGCCTACGTGCGGAATATCGCCAAGAGCCTTTCGAGGATCGACTTTATCGATGGCGGTTTTACAGCGCTGCTGAACGAATTAAAAAACCTCATGGAACGGCGGTACGATGTCAGGCTTGATATCGACATCGGGTGCGACATAGATGTGATAAACAGGACGCATTTTTCGCAGATTTACTACATCATGCAGGAGGCGGTGATCAATTCGGTCAAGCACTCTGGCGCGAACGTGATTAGCGTCCATGTGCATCGATCCGGGAGCGATATTCATCTGCTGATCAAGGATGACGGAGTGGGCATCCCCGATCGCGTGGAAAGCGGAAAGGGAATAGGCCTGAAGATCATGAAGTACCGCGCCCGAATGATCGGTTCAACAATCAGCATCCGGCGGGGAACGGAAGGCGGCACAGAAGTCGTGTGCACGATACCCGCATGATCCCTGACCGGCGGAAATCCTTTGGGAGTGGAGAGGTTGGAATGCCAGGTTTGAAAAAAAAGTTCAAGATTTACATCATCGATGATCACCGGATCGTTCTCGACGGTCTTGAATCCCTTTTAAACCGCGAGGAAGACATGGTCGTCTGCGGTGTGTCAGAGGATGCCGGGGACGCCATATCGAATTTGGAGAAACTGGAGCCGGATGTCATCGTCGTCGATATAGGATTGCGGAAAAGCATCAATGGGATAGAGCTAACCAGGGCTATTCATAACCGGTTTCCCGATATCAAGTGCCTGGTGCTTTCGCAAAGTGACGAGGAGATATATTCCGAGCGTGCTATCAGGGCCGGCGCCATGGGCTACGTGATGAAATCCGAGGCAACCAAGACCCTTGTGTACGCGATACGCCAGATCATGAAAGGCGGCATCTATCTGAGCGAGAACATGAAGTCAAAGATCCTGTTGAACGTGCTGCACAACCGGCCGGGAAAAACCGGCCCCCTCGACATGCTGAGCGACCGGGAATTGGAAATATTCATGCTCATGGGAGAGGGGTACAAGGCGTCGGATATAGCAAAAAAATTGCAGGTAAGCGTGAAAACAATCGACACCCACCGTTTTCATATAAAGGAAAAATTCAATCTGAGAAGCATCTCCGATGTCGTTAAATTCGCCATCGAATGGTCGAAGTCGAACTGAAATGCACGGGGGAAGATCGGGAGATCTTCCCCCGTCGTGTTATTCGGCGTAGAGCTTCATCAGCCGGTCGCCGTAGTTCTTCATGACCTCGCGGCGAACGAGCTTCAGGGTCTGGGTGAGCATGCCGTTGTCGCGCGTGAAGTCCTCGGCAATGAACAGGGTCTTCCGCGGGACCTCGTACCCGCCGAAGGTCTTCTTGAGATGGGCGGCTATCGCGCCGTTCAGGAAGTCCTGGAATTCCCTGTTCTCGATCAGCTCGTTAGGGGCCTGAGCCGCGAACTTCGCGGTCTGCGGGTCTTTCCTGATCCGCTCGAAGTCGGGAACGACGAGGGCGACGTTGTATTCCTTGCCCTCTCCGTACACGAACGCGTTCGCGACCAGGGGGATGAGCTTCATGTCAGTCTCGATCGATTCCGGGTGGACGTACTTGCCGTTCGCGAGCTTGTACTCGTCCTTGTACCGGCCGGTTATGCAGAGATAGCCGTCCTCGTCGATGCACCCGATGTCGCCGGTCCGGATGCCCGGAAAGCCGTTCCAGGTGTCCTCCACCATGATGGCGGCGGTCTGCTCCGGCTTGTTGTGGTAGCCCATCATGACGTGCGCTCCGTAGGCGACGATCTCGCCGTCGCGGTTGTTCTCGCCGGTGCGGGATTTGTCGATCTTCACGTGCATGTTCCTGATCGGTTTGCCCACGGTGCCGTACTTGTTCCCGCTGGTCGAATTCATGGTGATGGCGGGCGCGGTCTCGGTGAGGCCGTAGCAGTCAAACGTCGGGATGCCGAGGTCCTTGAAAAACTCCGCGATGCCGGGGTTCATGAGCGCGCTGGCCGTCATGGCGCCCTTCAGCCTGCCGCCGAACCGGGCGCGGATCTTCTCGAACACGATCTTGTCAAGGAGCTTGAGCTTCAGGCTCGGGTTCTTGCCCCGGCACTTCTTCGCTTCCGCGCAGGTGGCGTCAAAGAGCTTTTTCTTCAGCCCGCCCTCGGACTCCATGAGGAGCTTGATGCCGCTGTAGATCTTGTTGAAGATGCGGGGCACCGCGATCAGGAAGTTGGGGCGCACCGTGAGCATGTCCTGGGCCAGGGTGTCGATCGATTCCATGATCGCTATTGAGCCGCCGAACATCGGCATGCTGTGCAGCTCGGCCGACAGCGCGTAGGAATGGGCCCAGGGGAGGATGGAGAGGACGACGGTGTCGGGTCCCAGCTCGGGAAACAGCTCGACGCCCGCGGCCGTGCACGCGGTCAGGTTGCCGTGGGACAGGAGGACGCCCTTCGGATCACCGGTGGTGCCCGAGGTGTAAATCAGCTCGGCTATCTCCGACCAGTGGGGCTTGTACGATTCGACGGGCGTTTTCGCGCCGCTCTCCTCGAGGGCGGCCAGTGATTTTGCGCCGTCCCCGTACACGAGATATACGTCCTTGAGCGTTTTTATCTCGTCCGTGAAGCCCTTTACCTTGTCGTATATCTCACTGTCGCGGACAAAGAGAAAACGGAGCGCGCTGTCACGGATGATGTACTTCCAGGTGTTGACCAGCTCCTTTTCGTACATGGGAACGAAGCATGCCCCCATGCCGTGCGTCGCGTTTTCAAGAATGTACCATTCTATTGAGTTGCTCAGTATGACGCCGACTGACTCGCCTTTTTTCAGGCCCAGAGCGCTCAGGGCGCCGCGGACATTGTTAATCCGCGCCTGGAGCTCGTTGAACGTGATCCACTTGTATTCCTTTGTTGCCGGGTCTTTCTGCCCGATCGCGTTTTTATTCCCCCACCGGGCGGCTCCCTTCTCAAACAGGTCCACCAGGTTCTTGGGATCGGAATAATATTTGTCGAGCTGTGCAATTTGATCCTTCGTGTATTGAACCATGATCATCTCCGCTTCTTTGATAGTTTTTGCATTTTGTATACAATTTTCGAGAGGTCTGAAATCTGTCAAGATTCAAATTACAGGACCTATAAAAAATTGGGAGAATGTGCATATGACCGGGGCAGGGGGCGCAGGGTCCCGATGACGGGCCGATTGCGGCGGTATGCCCGCCGGCAGGAGATACATGCGCCTGTTTGATTTTCGAGCGGCTGATGAATAGTCTATTTACAACACGGTATGTACGGCAACGGTATGCCGTGCAACGCATCGGTTTTTCTCCCGATCCGGGACTTGAAAAACCGATGCGCGCATCCCGGCATTATTCGGTGTAAAGCCTGTTCAGGATGTCCCCGTAGTTCTTTTCCACTTCTCCGCGGACGACCTTGAGGGTCTGCGTCAGCATGCCGTTCTCCAGTGTGAAATCCTGGTCCGTGATGAGATACTTTCTCGGTATCTCATAGCTCGCGAAGTTTTTCTTCAATTGGTCGTTTACTTCGATGATCAGGAAGTCCCTGAATTCCTGGTTGTTGATGAGCTCGGCGGGGCTCAGCGCCGCCCATTTCGCCGTGTGATGGTCCTTGCGGATGGTCGCGAAATCGGGCACGATGATGCCGACGTTGTATTCCTTTCCCGACCCGTAAACGAAGGCGTTGGACACGTGGGGAACCAGTTTCATGTCCGTCTCGATCGATTCGGGGTGCACGTACTTGCCGTTGGACAGCTTGTATTCGTCCTTGTAGCGGCCGGTCACGTAGAGGAAGCCTTCCTCGTCGAAACGGCCCAGGTCGCCGGTCCTGATTCCGGGGAACCCGTTCCATGTGTCGGGCATGAAGATGGCGGCGTCCATCTCCGGCTTGTTGAGATAGCCCATCATCACCTGCGGACCGTAGACGATGATTTCGCCGTCGGGAGAGCCGTCGCCTATGCGGGACTTGTCAAGCACCACGTTCCAGTCCATGAGGGGCTTGCCCACGCTGCCTATCTTGTTCCCCCACGCGGGAGCGTTCATGGTGATGGCCGGCGA
>JAKJGD010000225.1 GCA_022704585.1 Spirochaetota bacterium
CGTTATAAAAAAATATCCTTTCAGGTTTACCGACAGAGTCTTTTCCCAGGCGGCATCTGTTGCGTCCAGATTGTTCCCGAAAAACGGGTTCGTGGCGGAATTGTTTACCAGAATTTGGAGCTTCCCGTACTTGTTTTCCACTTTCCCGAAGAGTACTGCAATCTCCTCCATGTTCCCGGTGTTACAGGGCATGGACACGGCCTTGCCGCCGGCGGCGGTTATTTTCTTCTCCACTTCCTGAAGCCCTTCAAGTTTACGGCTTACCAGAATTACCTCGGCCCCCAGGGAGGCAAGCGCCTTGGCAATCTCTTCGCCGATACCGCGGCTCGCGCCGGTGACCAGCGCTATCTTGCCGGTCAGATCGTACAGTTTTGTATACGCATTGTCAGTTCCCATGATATTCTCCTTATGATTGTTGAATCACCTGTTTTGCGACTGTTTCAAGTATTTTCACGGCTCCGATGAGCATCTTGAATCGCTCGTCTTTCGTCTGACCGTGAAAGAACCGGTAGTAGATCTGCTGTGCGATCACGGCCAGCCTGAACACGCCAAAACAGAAATAAAAATCAAAATTATCGATCTTTTTCCCCATGATCTCCCCGTAGAGCTTCACCTGTTCGTTCCGGGTGAGCATCCCTTCCACGTTGGTTGCGATCATCCGGATCATTTGCACCGCGGGCGGATCATCCTTCTCCACCCAGTAGGCAAGGGAGTTGCCCAGGTCCATCAGGGGGTCGCCGAGGGTCGCCATCTCCCAATCGAGGATGCCGATGATTTCAAGCGGGTTCTCCGGATTCAGCACCACGTTGTCGAACTTGTAATCATTGTGGATGATACAGGGTGTCGCCGTATCAGCAGGCATCCGGTCCGCGAGCCACTTCATGACATCCTCGTAATCGGGCGCGTCCGGTGTGCGCGCATCCCGGTACCTGCCGGACCATCCTTCGACCTGGCGCCTGGCGTATCCTTCCGGTTTCCCGAAATCGCCAAGCCCGGCTTTTTTGTAGTCCACCGAATGGAGCTCACACAGCACCCTGATGAGATTCTCGGACAGAGTTCGTGCCTCTGCCGGGGCCAGGCTCATGCCCTGAGGCAGCTTTTTCCTGATAATGAGGCCCGGGATCCGTTCCATTACGTAAAAGGGGCACCCCATGACTGCCGGGTCATCGGTGTAGGCCAGCGGCTCGGGGCAATAACGGAATACAGGCTTGAGTGCTTTCAATATGCGGTATTCGCGCAGCATATCATGCCCGGATTTCGGTTTTTTCCCGAAGGGAGGTCTGCGCAGTATCATTTCCCGGTCTCCCATTTTAATCGAGTAGGTCAAATTCGAGAAACCGCTTGGGAACTGGTGAACATACATTTCACCTGCCAGTCCCGGGATCGTATCTTTCAGATACGAGGCCACCTTTCCGGTATCGAGCTCTTCGCCCTTCCGGACATCTACCGGTTCGTCCAATTGTGCCATGACAGTCTCCTTGGATGCGAGACGGAGGCGCCGCCCCGTCTCATTTATGTTTTTTTCATAATAAATGACTCGGTAACATCAATAATGAACTGCGCATATGTCTCAACTGAAACATTTCTCTGTTTGTATTTCCATTTTTTAAGATACCAGTCCTGCATCATCGCCTTGATAACCGATCCGGTGAGCTGTATATTATCAATGATAAACATTCCGTTTTTCGCTCCCTCATCAAGAATATCGGTGATGATCCTCTCGGTCAGGAGCTCGCTCTCCACGGATATTTTCTGGTACTTTTTGTTGAGATTCTTCGTTTCCATGAAAAAAAAGTAGAACCACTGGCTCATCAGCTCGCTCAGGTAGAGATGCGTGCGTATGACATTGCGAAGCTTGACCGCCGTATCGCTCTCCTGACGGGTGTTGTCGCGCAGTATCCGCTCGACGGCCGATTGCCCGTGGCACTGTATGATGCTCAGCAGGTCCTCCTTGCTTGAAAAATAGGAATAGAGTGCTCCCATCGACAGGCCGGATTCCCTGCTCAGGTCGCGCAGGCTCATGGCGTCAAATCCCATCCGGCAGCTAAGCTTGATCGTAGCGTTGACGATGGTCACCAGGTTACGGACCGCGACATCTTCTTTCTTGACGCGTATGAGGTCACGGTTCTCGCGGTAATAGTCCCTGCACAGCTCTTCGACAGAGACCATTACCCTTCCGCTGAACTCCTGGAATGACATATCCGCCATGGCCCCTACTTTTTGCCCTTCTTCGCTTCTTCATCGTACCGCTTTAGCACGCGCGAAGCGTAGGATGTTTTGTGCACTTCGTCGGCTCCGTCGTAGATACGCGCGGCGCGCTCGTGCCGGTAAAAGTAGGCGAGTATGGTATCGTCGGTCATGCCAAGACCTCCGTGAACTTGAAGAGCGCGGTCGACTACGCTGTTCATGGTATTTGCCACCACCCATTTGATGATCGATACGTCGTCGCGTGCGTCCTTTGCACCGACGGTATCGATGCGCCATGCAGCGTACAGGGTCAGGAGCCGCGCCGCCTGAATCTCGGCCGCTGATTCTGAAACCCAGTTCTGTACGGTTTGCCTCGTGGCCAGTGTCTTGCCGCCCGGTGCGATCACCCGGCTGTTGGCCCGCTTGCACATGAGATCGAATGATCTCTTGCATATCCCGAGCCACCGCATGCAGTGATGGATCCGCCCGGGTCCCAGCCGCTCCTGCGCCAGGATGAAACCGTGCCCCTCCTTGCCCAGGAGATTTGACTGTGGCACGCGGCAGTTCTGGTAAAGAATCTCTCCATGGCTGGCGTAGTCACTTCCCGAGTGTCCCATGACCGGGATGTTTCTCACCAGGTTGAAGCCCTGCGTGTCCGTGGGAACGATGATCATGCTGGCCTGCAGGTATGTGGGCGCTTCCGGGTTTGTTACCGCCATGCATATTGCGAACTTCGATCCGTCCGCCGCCGTGGTGTACCACTTGTGCCCGTTAATGACATAGTCCGATCCGTCCTTCACCGCAGTTGTCTCCAGCATGACCGGGTTTGATCCCGGCATGTCCACTTCCGTCATGGAGAAGCAGCTCCGTATTTTTCCCGCGACCAGCGGCTTCAGGTATTTCTCCTTCTGTTCCGGCGTCGCGTGAAGGTGCAGTATCTCGATGTTTCCCGCATCCGGCGCCTGGCACCCGAACACGTAGTGCCCCAGCGGTGTACGGCCCAGCGCTTCGGACACGAGTCCATGCTCAACCATGGTCAGTCCCATGCCTCCCAGGTCTTTCGGGTGATTGGGCCCCCAGAGCTCCATTTTCCGCACCATGTTGCGCTTCTCCTCCAGAACGGGCACCATGTCCCGGAATTCGTTGGTAATGAACTCGGGTTCCATCGGGATCAGCTCCTTGTCGATGAACTCGTTGATCATATCCAGTATCGTCTGCATTTTTTCGGTTATTGTGAAATCCATGTCGCCCTCCTTTGATTTGATAGTTGAGCCGGCACCCATCTTCCCGGCTCCCAATCAGCTACCTGTATGTAATAAGACTTTCGTCCTTTTCTTTTTCGAGGTGCGCGTATTCGTTGAAGGTCGCCAGCATGATGCGGTTCTCAGTGCATTTAAACCGGCTTACCGAGGTGTTGACCACCTGCTCTGCCACCTTCATAGTATCATCGCTTGACAGATGCATCGTTCTCTGTACGACGACTGATATGGGACCGCCTGAAGTGAACACAGCAATTGATTTTCCCCGTCCGTGCGTCTTCATGATCTCGTCAACGATGGCGTTCACCCTGCCGGAGAATTCACTCCACGAAAGCAGTCCCGGCGTGTCATGCGTGCCCTTTCCCCAGAGCGACATAGCAGCCTCGAACACCTTCTGAAAGGATCGCCGGTCGGTCATGAGCTTGTTGATATCATTCACAAGAGCGGGGTTTGATTGCACAGCGAAGGGCAGCAGGGCCTCGAATATCTCCCGTGTGGGGTACTCATTCAGTCCCTCACGCCGGTATATTTCCGGCAGCGGTTTCCCTTCTTCATTGAGGTGAGAGATTAACTGGTCAGCCGTCTTGATTTGACGCTCGAGCGTGCCGGTAAAAATCAGATCAAACGATAGCGCGTGTTCAATCAAATGCTCTGCCAGAAGGCGGGCCTGCCGGCAGCCCCGTTCAGACAGCTCATCGTAATTTTCCTTTCCGAACGATGCCTGGCCGTGGCGGATGAAAAAAATCGTACTCATCTGTACCTCGTTGAAGACCATATTTCTCCCGGATAAATTCCTGTCAATAAAAAAAGCGAGCGCTCGCTCTTTTTTTATTGACGCCCCTGGCCCTTATCCCTATTATGATATCAAAGGGATGGCTTTTTATTCTTGCATATGTCCATAATGCGCTTTGAAATGCAATAAATACCATTTATTTGAAGGATACTAATGCAAAAAAAGAAACTGCTTGGCCTGGTCGCTTCATATCGCAAGACCGGGAATGCCGAGATCGTCGTTAAAGCGACAGCTGAAAAAATGGAAGGGTGGGAGCTCGCTCTGATACGGCTCCCGCAGCTCAGGATACTTCCCTGCAAGGGGTGCTATGCCTGCCTCATGCCGGGCGTGCAGTGCAACCTTCACGACGACATGCAATGGCTCATCGAACGAATGGTGGAAGCGGACGCCATAATCGTCGCTGCCCCGAACTATGTGCTCGGACCGGTCGGCATTATGAAAATGGCAGCAGACAGAGCTCTCCAGACAGCTCCCTGTCACGATCGGCTCAACTCGATAAAAACTGCCGTTGCCCTCACACTGGGCCGGGAGGATTATCGCGGATATGCCGATACTGCTCTCGTTTCCCAGGTCACCGCTCTGGGACTGAAGGTCGCTTCAGTCGAACTGTTCCACG
>JAKJGD010000226.1 GCA_022704585.1 Spirochaetota bacterium
GCTCTTGAGGCCGCAGATGCTCCACAGGAAATCGTGCGCGAATGCGCCGTCGAGCCATTCCTGCTCGTGCTCGGTCACCGTCCCGTCGGTGCGGTTGCCTGTTTTGGCCGCGGTGTCCATCTCCTTGCGGAGCTGCGTCACCAGGAACTGGATGTTCCGGAAATTCCTGTCGGCCTGGTAGAGCTGGTTCCAGTAGTCGTACGCCTGGTCGGTCATCTCGGCGTGGAGGCAGGCAAAGCCCAGGTCGTAGAGAATCATCGACGTCTCGTCGGGCATGTCGTTTTTACGCGCGTATTCCAGGACCGTTTCCAGCATCTTCACGCCCTCGGCCGGCTTCTTCGCCTGGACGCAGAGTATGCCGTAGAGCCTGGTCGCCACGAACCGGGCCGTCGCGTCCTCCGTCCCGTCGATGATAAGACGCGCGTAATTCAGGGCGGCCTTGAAGTCGCGCTTCCGCTGGAGCGCGAACGCCATCGCGAGGTTCGTGATGTCCGACCGCGTCTCGAGCGCCAGGGCGTCCCGGAAGTACTCCACCGGCTCGTTGAGCTTCATGGCCTGGTAGCTCGCGATGCCGGCGCCGAACAGCACCTCCATGTCCTTCTCGCCCATCTTGATGAGCCGGTCGAAGTAGCGGAGCGCCTGCTCGAAGTACTCGTTCCCGAGCAGGATGAACGCCGCGTGGTAGAGCGACTCGGCATCGCCCGGGTACGCCCTCAGTATGTCGAAATAGTTCTGGAAAGCCTTCAATGTCTCGTCGCGGCGGAGATAGACCTCGGCGAGCTTCCGCTGGACCTTCACCTTCTCGACCTCGTAGTTGAACTTGTCGATCCTGAGGATATCCTCCAGGTGCAGGACGGCCTCGTCGACCTCGTCCCGGTCGAACAGGACGTTGGCCAGCTTCCAGTGGACGGCGAAATCGTTCGGGTTGTTGTCCAGGACCTTTTTGTACTCGAGTATCGCCTCATCGACCATGTCCTGCTTCAAGAAGCTGTCCGCGCGGTTGAGCGGGTTCAGGCGGGGGGCAAGAACATAGACGTACACAAGCACGAGGCCCAGCAGTATGACCAGAATTATAAGGGACGGTACCAGCATGTCATCACCCTGTGTTTCGGTGCCGGGGCCGCCCGGGCCCCGGTCCCTATACCCTTAAGAATCGGACGATGGAGGGCCACCCATTAATGATAAACGAGGTATCCTCCTCGCGTTTGAGGATAAAATCGTCTTCCTGCTTGATTTTTGTCTTATAGGGAAGGTTTATCATGATGTCCGGCGGCACGAATTTCGGGAGCTTCTCGAAATGGAGCTGTATCTCGTTGACGGTGGAGGACATGCGCAGGGAGATGAGCCCGAACCGCGACGGCGCGTCCTCGATCCTGATCTCGTTTCCCGGGGCGAACCAGCTTTCCCGCGGCAGGGGGAAGAGTTCGAGCCGCTCAGGGTTGTCCACGAAGAGAAGGTTGCGCAGGGTCGCGAAGACCATCGCGCTGACCGCGATCGAAGAGCCGTCCCCCCAGTTGGCCCTCCCTGTCGAAGGGTTGACATATTCCGGCAGGGAGAAGGTCCTGCTCCTCATTTTCAGGAGGCCCTCGACCACGTCGTAGCCCGCCTGGTCTTTCAGCATGATCATGGCGTTCGCGGCGACAAGGGTCGAGAACAGGTCCCATCCGATCGATTTCACGAAGAGCGGCATGTCGCCGAAACGCGCCCGCACGCGGCCGAGCAGCCCGCCGAGCAGCACGGCAGTATACGACTCGTGCCGGAAGGGGAACCCGGCCGACACGCTGCCGACGATGAAATCGTTTTCTGGCCGCTCGCTGTCAGGATCGAACACCGCCCTGACAACGCCGGCGGCGATGCGGTCCGACTCCTTCTTGAATTTCAGCTCGTCGCCGAATATGCCCAGGCAGCGTGCCAGGTAGGAGTACTGGCCGAGCGCGTGCGCGATGAGTATCAGGTCGTGCGGGTGGTCTTCGGCAATGTAGTAGTCGGGCAGCGAATTGCGGTTGAGGAGGCCCGGCTTTTTTAGCTTCCGCGCGTAATCGTACAGGAGGCGCGCCTTGGCCCGAATGAAGTCGAAGCGGCCCTGGAGAAACGCGTTGTCCCGGACGTGGATGAAATGGTCCGCCGCGGACTCAATCACGAAGCAGATATTGATCGCATCGTCGAAACCGATGCGCTTCTCGTCGCAGGCGAAATGCTTGATAAGATGATCAATATAGCTGAGCGACTCGGGGAAGTACCCCATGCGGACGGCCCCGAGCACGATCTGCCACGCCGCACGGTAATCGAGTGTCCCGTCCTCGCGGCGGAGTTTCTTCAGCGAAAAGTTGAGGAGGGAAACCTTTGATCCGTAGAACCAGTTCTGCAGCAGCTTGTCGGGAAACGCGGCGTTGGCGCCGTTCTTTATCCTCATGCCCGAAAAGGACGTATAGTCCTCCCGGACCGCATTGTAATCAAACTTGCCCCCGGCCATGCCGCCGCGCGGATCGAGCGCGATACGGAACCGCACCCTGTTCTCGCCCTTCTTCAGCGAATAGCCGAGGCCGAGGGCGGCCATGCCGTGCTTCGACGCGCTCTTGAACTGCTTGCCGTCATCGCGCGGGTCGATATCACGGCAGCGGTCGCCGCCGCCCGAGATCACGTAGTCGGGCCGCGCGCCCATGCAGACCGTTTTCTTCCCGTTTACGGTCAGGGCGAGCGAGTCCGCGTGGAACTCGACGGAATCGAGGCCACCCAGGTGCAACTGGTTATAGGGCCGCACCGCCACCAACAGGGATGAGTTTTTCCGCTCCTTGAGGACGCACTCAACCTCCACGACGGCCTCGTCAACCTCGCTCCGTGCGCCGAATACGGTCTGCTGGAGCTTTAACAGGGGGCTGTCCCACACCGTGGTTATAACGGAATTTTTCACGTCCCGGTCGATCCGGACCCTGCCCCAGTCGTCCGCGGGGCGGTGCACCGTGTTACCGGCGACGAACCACACTTCGATCGACCAGTGCGCATACGACGGCGACAGCATGCCGGCCGGGTCTACGGAGAGTCCTTCATCCGAGAGCAGGTTCGTGAAATAGAGGTTGTCACGCGCGGCGGCGTTTACAAGCACGAGGGGCACGAACGATGCAGCGCCGCGCCGCGTGTCCGTCACGGCGTTTATCCAGGCAGGCCACCTGAATCCGGAGAATTTCTGGAAGAGGGAATAGTTATTGATACCGGCGCGGTACAGGCCTTCGGAGAAGCGGTACTTTTCTTTATCTATTGTTACTTTGCAGGCGCCGGCGAAATCAACAGAATTCTTTTCAGCTTTTTTTATATTGCGAAATATGCTCAATGGCGACCACTGGATCACGCGATGATCACTTGAAAGATTTCAGCGCTTCATCCTCGGACTCGTATATATCGAACATATCCATCAACTCAACGACTTCAAAGATCTTCTTGACGGCGTTGTTCATGTTGCAGAGCTTCAGGAGCCTCTTCTGCTCTTTCAGGATCCTCATGGTGGAAACGAAAATCCTCAGACCCGAGCTGCTCATGTACTCCACGTCGTTCAGGTTCATGAGGAGATGCGTGTTGGGCTCATTCTGAATGATCTTGTTGATTTCTTTTTCTATCTCGGCGGAAAGATGCACGTCCAGCCGTCCGGAAAGGTAAACAACTACGACGTTATTGACCCTTTTAATATTCAGATTCATAGGTTTCTCCAGTCACTCCGTTATCAATTAAATCTCAGGAATCAGCCGCTGTAAAGCTTTTCAACAACTTTATATATTCGTGAAATATTAATCAATTAAAAAATTTAAATGAGCTGCAATATTTATCGGGCGCAGCAGCTGGTGATTATTCCCTTCCTGCCCTGGCCTGGTCCCTCGTGATGATCAGGCTTGCCGCGTTCAGGACCGCTATCACGAGAAAAACGGAGGCCAGCACGACCATGGCAGGATGCGCTTCCATTGATGCGATGGCCTCCTTGCCGGTATCCGCCGCAATCCCGGTATTTATCGATTTCTGTATGCGCATGAAAATGAACATCGAAATCGAAAAAAAGAAGGGAAAAATCAGCCCGTTATAATACACAAGCCCCCGGTAACGAAGCGGGTCGAACAGGGGCATGATCATGGCCACACCGCTTACGATCAGCAAAACCGCCAGGGCGCGAAACACGTAATAGAGCGGCGAGATGATGTCGTCGTTGATGATCTGCTTGAGCCAGTTGTCCTGGGTGAGCTCCTCGCCTTCATCAAGCGTCCCCGATACCGTCTCACCCGGGTTCTGGACCACGGCCGCACTGCGGGCCTCGGCGCCCGGTGACAGCATCTTGAATACGCGGAACGGAGAGATATAGAAAAAAAGCCCCATGACGATAAAGAGCACGCCGGTCAGGAGCACCACGCCCTGCAACAGGTTCGTCTTTCTTGATCTCATTCGCCCAACCCCTGGTCATTGAAGGTTTTTACAATACCCTGCAGCCGATCAACCATGGCGCAGGTCCATATGCGGCACCGCCGACCGGTCTGGATACAACTTATCAAATCCGTTAATTAATCAATAAGAATTTGGCGCGTGCGGTAAAATTATGACTTCCGGGAGATTTTTTTCACGAGTTTGTCCGAGATTTCCCGCGAGTGTTCAATGATCCATCCGGGACGCACGTCTTTTTCAGAGACTTCAAGCACAATTGTTTCGTCCGCACAATCGCCCGGCGCGCTGTCCGTGGCCTGCTCCCCGATAAAATCGAGGTAGCGGGTGTAGAAGCTCATCAGCTTGCCGTCGCGGTAGGCGGGCTTCATTGCGTTCCGGACCGAAATATAAATTGTCTCGTCGACATCAATGCGGAACAGGTCCTCCACGCG
>JAKJGD010000001.1 GCA_022704585.1 Spirochaetota bacterium
AACCGCCTGCTGGGGCAGAAGGCCTTCATCAGGCTCCTGGTCGGCCGGTACCACCGGCCCGTTATGGAGCAGCGCATCTTCATGTTCATTGACCTGTCCTCCTCGACCGCGCTCGCCGAAGAGATCGGCGACATCGCCTTCCACTCGTTCCTTAACGACTTCTTCTTCGATGCCACGCGCCCCATCGTGGAATGCAAGGGCGAAATCTACAAGTATGTCGGGGACGAGATCATCGTCACCTGGAAGATGAAGGACGGGCTCAAAGACGGCAACTGCGCGGAGTGCTTCTTCATGATCGAGGAGGCCGTCGCCGCGCTCGAGGGCCGCTACCGCGAGAAATACGGCGCCGTGCCGCGGTTTACCGCCGGCCTCCACTGCGGAACCGCGGTGATCGGCGAGATGGGGGACTACAAGCGGGAGATCGCCTTCCTTGGCGACGTGCTGAACACGACCTCGCGGATACAGAGCGAATGCAAGGCCAGGTCACGCCGGCTCATCATATCCGACGATCTTCGGAACGAGCTCTCCCGCGCGGGCGAGGCGGACTACGCGCTTGAGAGCCTGGGCGTTATCGCCCTCAGGGGCAAGAAGCGGGAGATGGAGCTGTTCAGCGTGTCGCGGTAGGCGGCGCCGCGGCTTCAGAACTCGAGAAGGAACAGGGTGATGTCGTCCTCGATCGGGGCGCTGCCGGCAAAGACCGTCAGGTCTTCATGGATTTGCCGGACGATGTCGTCGCTTTTCCTGACTATGAGGTCCCTGAACATGTTCTGCAGGCGGGATTCCGAGTACATGGCGCCTTTCGGGTTTTTTTGCTCGATGATGCCGTCGGTATAGAAGAGCAGCTTGTCACCCGGTCCGACCGGGTATTCCACCTGGCCGAACACCGGCTTTTTCACCAGGCCGAGACCGGTCCCCTGGCATTCAACCTCGATGAAGTCCTTTTTCCCCTCCCTCCAGAAGAGGGGGTGCGGATGTCCCGCCTTCGCCAGCGTGATCTTTTTCCGCTTCATGTCCACCAGGGCGTAGTAACAGGTCGCGTAAAGCTGGGAGATTACTTCAGAAAAGTGCGCGTTGAGATATTTCATCAGCTGCACGGGCTTCCGGGCCATTTTTTGCACGGAAACGGAATAGGCGCCCTTCAGCACGCCGGTGCCCAAGGCCGAGGTTATGCCGTGGCCCATGATGTCGGCGATTATGATGCTCGCCTGCCCCGGCCCGACCTGCGTGACATTGAGGAAGTCGCCGCCTATCTCCATGCAGGGCTTGTAGATGTACGAGTGCCTGACGCCCGGGAGGAAGGAGTGCTCGTGGTCAAGGAGATCGCGGTTGATGAAGTAGTTCTGTATGGTCCGTGCCTGCGAAAGGTCCCTGTTGAGCTCCTCCAGGATGGTCGACTTTTTCCTGAGGTCGTGCTGCGAGAAGGCGAAGTTCGAAATAATGTTGCGGAACCGCGAGAAGGTAACCTCCAGGCAGTTCTTGTAGAACGCCGCGGAAATCCTCCTGTTTTTCAGGAGCAGCTCGTCGAAGTCCTTCTTCTCGAGGCGGTAGAGCTCCGTCTCCTCCAGGCTGGTTACGTTCGCGGAGCGGGGCATGTTGTCGACGAGCGAGAATTCACCGAAGTAGGACTCGGCATAGAGCGTTTCCAGGGGTATGTCCTCGCCCGTTTCGTCCGTCTTGGACACCCTGACGGTGCCCTTGACGATGGCGCACATGGAGTCGCCGTGCGCCCCCTCCTTGATGATACGGGCTCCGGGAGGATAGGTCTCGGATTTGAGGAGCGGGATGATTTCCGCGTAGTCGCTGTCGCTGAGCCCCTGGAAAACCGGGATGTTCTTGAGGATATAGGTGATGTCTTTATCCGTACCGGGTGTCATGGGCTTCCCTTCGCTGCGCCTCACTTGTAGAGGCCCGACAGCTCCTTTTTCATGGCGTTGAATTTATCGAGATACATGGTGTAAATTTCCGGTGTGCTGAGGAACTTCTGCTTGCCGTCGACGCTGATGAGGCGCCGCTGTGATTTCTTCTTTTTCAGAATCAGGTAGGCAGCTTCGAGGATCCCCAGCGCCTGGCAGGTCAGGGCGGTGACGTCGGCGTAGGTATAACCGATCTGGCCGAATTTCGCGATGCCGCCCGCATCGAGGGCGACCGCCTCTTTAGAATCCGAGCCGGTGGCCATCTTCTTCTCGTAGTAGTAGTCCAGGAGGAAAAAATAGCTCGGCTTCATCGCGTTCTGGACTTCCGCCGCCCCCTGGTGGAATTTCTCGAGCTTCATGATCGGGCTGTCTTCGGCGTCCGGGTCGCTGATGAAATCGTCCTTGATGAGGTTGACGTTCTCTATCTGGTTGATGAAGGTGCCGCTACCCGGGTAATATTTCCTGAAAATGATGCGGTAATCGTCGAAGAGGGGAAACATCTCCTGGTAGGAGCGGTTTCGCTTTAAAAAATTTTTCCACACGCTGGTAAGCCACTTCATTACATCGTCCGTCAGGATGAGCTGGCCCCGCTGCTTCAGGTTGTACAGGATGTTGGATATGAAGAAGAGCACGTAATTGCTGCCTGACGAGCGAAGGTGCTGCTCGCACTCCCGCCGGTTCGCCGGGTGCGCCATCATCTCGTCGATGGACCGCACGAGCGCGTCCAGCTTTTCAAGCGGAAAACGCCGGTATGCCAGCGACACGAGGACGGCTTCACCGATGTCCTCGAGAATCCTGTGGATGTTCAGGTTTGATGCGTCCGTCATCTGTTCCGTTTATCCTTCCATGGATTTACGAAGAGCACGAGGAATATTCGTCTACAATAAAACCAATAATGTCAAGTAATATTCGGGGGGGAGGCGCCGCTTCAAAATTTTCATTGACGCCCCGTGCAACCGGTATATCCTTGATGACAATGAAGCGGGTAGTGTAAATGGATTTTATTCTTGAAGGCAGCAGGAGCATCGTACTGGTTTCCAGGAAGGCCCGGGCAAGCGTTGCGGTCCCGCCCGCGCATGATTATGTCATCATTGAATCGGCAGATATCCAGGCCGATGTTCAGCGGCTCATCGACGATGAAGGGTCCGGCCATATATCAGCGGTCATCTTCATTACCATAGAGGAGTACCGGTCGCTGAACAAGCTGCTGAATGTCCTTTCGTTCCGGGATATTTCCTATCAGTTTGTCATATTCGGTCCGGAGGGAGATGTCAGCGGCCTGGGATTCGAAAATCTGAGGGAAATCTCCGAATACCGGCATGCGCCGCTGTCGGAATCGGAATTCCTGTTCGTGGTCCGTAAAACTTTTGCGGTCATCAACGACCTCTACCTGAACCGCTCGCTCCAGGAGGAATACTTCACCAAGCTCATTGATACGAAAAAAGACCAGGACGACCTGATCGACATGGGACGGGCCCTCTCGATAGAAAAAGACCCCGACAAGCTGCTGCGCCTTATCCTGTTCCTCTCCAAGCGCATCACCGGCGCCGACGCCGGGAGCATCTTCCTCGTCGAGCAGGACGGGGAGGGGAAAAAGCGGCTGCGGTTCAAGTATTCCCACACCTTCTCCCGCGACATCGCGCTGGAGGAGTTCGTCAACCCGATGGACAAGAAATCGATTTCCGGCTATGTGGCCGTCACCGGTGAAGTGCTCAATATCCCGGACGCCTACAACCTCCCGCCGGGTTCTCCCTATTCGTTCAACTCCTCCTTTGACCGCAAGAACAATTACATATCCCGGTCCATGCTCGTGGTGCCGATGAAGAACCATGCGGACGAGATCATCGGCGTGATACAGCTGATCAACAGCAAGGAGGACCCGGCCGGGCTCAAGGAGGGCGAGTACGAGGCCTTCACGATCAGGCTCCTGACGCCGGAGGATTTTGACCGTCACGTGGTCGTGTTCAACAAGAAATACGACAGCCTGCTGGAGGCCGTCGCCGGGCAGGCGGCCATCGCGATCGAGAACAACCGCATGATTATCCAGATACAGCGCCAGTTCGAGGAGTTCGTCAAGGCGTCGGTATCCGCCATTGAATCGCGGGACCCGGCCACCTCCGGTCACTCCTTCAGGGTCGCGGAGATATGCACGGCCCTGGCGACGGCCGTCAACGAGGTGGACACCGGTTACCTGAAGGACTTTCACTTCAGCGATATCCAGATCAAGGAGCTGGAGCTGGCCGCCCTGCTCCATGACTTCGGCAAGGTGTACATCGACCTGTCCGTGTTCATGAAGGCGAAGAAGCTGTACCCCAAGGACTTCGACAACCTTTGTCTGCGGCTCAACTACCTGTACCGGTTCCTGGAGCTCCAGTATTCCTCGGAGGAGGCCGAGCTCCTGAAAAATATGGACAAGGGCGAGAACGCGTCCGCGTTATTCACGCAGCTGGTCAGGGAGCGTAACGAAAAGCTGCGGCGGATCATCGAGATACGCGACAAGCTGAGCCAGATGAACGAGCCGGCGGTGACGGATGAAAACCCGGAGGAGATCCTGAGCCGCATTGCGGCGGAGGTCGACGAGATAGAGTGCGTCAACGTGGACGGCGACCGTCTCTGCATTATTTCTCCGATAGACGTGCTCAACCTCTCCATCAGGCGGGGAAGCCTGAACCCGATGGAACGGAAAGAGATCGAGAGCCACGTGACCCACACCCACCACTTTGTGAGCAAGATACCCTGGCCGCCGGAATACCGCAACATACCGGAAATCGCGCTGCGGCACCATGAGAAGCTGGACGGGAGCGGTTATCCCGACGGCCTGAAGGGGCGGGAGAGCACCCTGATACAGTCGCGGATCATGGCGATCGCGGACATCTACGACGCCCTGGCCGCGAGCGACCGGCCTTACAAGAAGGCGGTTCCCCTGGACCGCGTCCTGGTCATCATGAAGGACGAGGCCGAGCGGGGAGTCCTCGACCTGGACCTGGTAGAGCTGTTCATCGAGAAGAAAATATATGCAAAGATCGATAAAAACTCGTTCAAGAACGTTCGCGAGGAAAGCGCCAGCTAGGGGGTGAGGCCCGCCATGCGGCTTCTGAAAGACATCATAGCCATCGTCGTTGCCGCTGCGGCCGCCGGCCTGGCGATCAACCTGTTCCATCCCCGCGGTTTCGTCCCCGTGAGCCGGCAGGACCTCGCCCTGAAGCGGGTCGTGTCCATATCGGAGGCAGAGGCGAAGATCAAGTATGATGCCGGCATGGCGCTATTTATCGACGCGCGCGAGAAGGTCGCGTTCGAGGCCGGCCATATCGCCGGCGCCGTTAATATCCCGGCCGACGACCCGCCGGCCGGCGCGCTCGACGCGCTCATGGACCGGCCGCGCGAGATCGTTTTCTACTGCGACGGCGCCGAATGCGGCGCCGCGGCAAAGCTGGCTCGCGCGATGATCGGCCGCGGATATGGCCGGAACCTCTATGTCATCGTTGACGGGTTTCCGGGCTGGGAAGAGAGGGGATATCCCGTGGAGCGTTCCGGCAAATGAGCGGCGAAAGCATGGTCAGGAAAGGGCTCAACAGCACACTGTACGGCAACCGGCTGACCGCGGCCGTGCGGCTCCTGCTGGGCGCCATGCTCCTGCTGTCCGGGGCGCTCAAACTGCCCGACCCCGGGCAATTCGCGCAGGTCATCGCGCGGTACGACATCATCCCGCCCGACCTGGTCCCGTATGCCGCCGTCCTGGTGCCCGCGCTTGAAGCGCTCCTGGGCCTCCTGCTTGCGGTCGGTTACCGGATCAGGGCCGCAGCCTGTCTCTCCCTGCTCATGATGCTCGCGTTTGCGGCATTCATAACGGTCAACCTGGTCCGCGGCCGCTCGTTCGACTGCGGCTGCTTCGAGGTAAGCCGACTCGGGATCGAGCTTGTCGATACCGTGAGCGTGTGGGTCGTCGTCCGTGACCTGGTCTTTGCCGCGGGCTTCGCGCTGGTCGTGCGCGCCCAGCGGCACCTGTTCTCCCTGGAATATCTCGTCGAGCGCTCGCGACTTAAAAACCTGGAGAAGCCAAAGTATGAATAACGGAAGGAAATCCATTGTCACCATCCTTTCAGCGCTGGCCATTGTCACGGTGCCTGCCGCATCCCGCGCGGCGTCCGTCGGCCTGGGCGCTTCGGTCTGGTGCGCCTGGTGGGAATCGATGGCCCCCTCGCAGGCGTCCCTGTCCGGGGGTTCGTCCGGGATCGAGCCGGTACCGGCGGCGGCAGGGGGGCCCATCCTGTCGGTGCAGTTCAATGACACCTGGGGTTTGAACCTCTCCTATCTTTACGGCAAGTTCAAACTGGACAAGTCGTCGCCGCTTATCGGCTATAAAATGGAAGCCGCGCGCCATGACCTGGACTTCATCGTGTCGGCCGCGGTCCACAGGTATGTGCGGATTTATTTCGGCGCCAAGTACTGGGGCTACATGGTCGACATGAGGACAAACCTGCTCTTTTTCTCGTACGGCAGCCGCATCACGAGGCACCAGGGCGGACCCGGGCTGGGGCTGGGCCTGACGCTTCCGCTGGGCGCCGGCTTCCATCTCCTGCCGAACGTTTCCGGCGTGTTCATGTTCGGCACCATCGATCCGCAAAACAACGGCCTGATCGGACAGGCCATCAACAGGATATTCAAATCGACCGATACGAATTCCGTCGTCATGTATTACGGGATCAATGCGACGCTCTCGCTTGCTTATCATATTGAAAAGGCCAACCTGACCCTGGCGATCGGCGGCCGGTTCCAGTATCTCTGGCTTTATTTAATTGAATCCGAGAGCACAATCGACTCCAACGACATGTTTGCCGGCATCAATTTCTCCGCGATGTACATGTTCGATATCCCGGGGCAGGGGAAAAAAGGCTGAGAATGTCCCGCACCCGGAAATGACCGTTTAACCGCTGCCGGGCTATCCGGATCGCATGTGCCGGTTATGTCATTGTGGGCCCGGTCCGTTACTAAATATTTTTTCCCTCCATGGTGAAAAAATTAAAACGAAAAGAACCCGCATGCGGTCACATAGCGAACGGAAAAAAATGAAAAAAAGTGGAAGGTCTGTCATGGCGAAATACATGTTACTTGCGATTCTTGCGCTGACGAGCTGGTCCTGCATCTCCTTTGACGTGTCCTCCGACGAGGACCGCACCTATCGGAACGAGCAGGAGCAGAAAAAAAGAATAGAGATCGAAATCCGTAAAAAACAGGAAGCGGAGCGACTGAGAAAGCTGGAGGAAGAGCGCCAGCGGCTTGAGCGCGAGCGGCAGCGCCTGGAACAGGAGCGCCAGCGTATCGAGCGCGAGCGACGGGAGAAAGAGGAGCTGGAGCGCGAGCGGCTCGAGCGGGAGCGGCGCAGGCTGGAAGAGGAGCGCCGCAGGGAGCAGGATGAGTCCAGTGACGACCGGAACCGGTTCCACAAGGAATGCATCGACTCGTGCAAGGGGCTGACGGGCCGGGAGCGCGCGGAATGCAACCAGTCCTGCCAGAGGAAGCATGACGATGAAAGCAAAAGGATCGAGCTGGAGCGGAAGAAGAAGCTCGAGGAGGAGCGCGCGAGGCTCGAGCAGGAGCGCCGCCGGATCGAGGAAGAGCGCCTCAGGAAGGAGGAGGAAGACCGCCGCGCGAAGCTCGAGCAGGAGCGCCAGCGGCTGGAGCGGGAGCGCCAGCGGCTGGCTGAGGAGCGCAGGAAGAAGGAAGAGCAGGAGCGCCTGAAGCTCGAGCAGGAGCGCCGTAACAAGATTGAAGAGGAGCGGCTTAAAAAGCTCGAAGATGAGCGCGAGCGCCTCGAAAGCGAGCGGCGCCGACTTGAGGAAGAGAGGCTGCGGAAGGAGCGGGAAGAGCGCGACACGGACGCGGACCGGAGCCATAAGGAATGCATCGACTCCTGCAAGGGAAAGACCGGGCAGGAGCGCGCCCGGTGCAACCAGTCCTGCCAGAAGGGGCTTGAAGACCGGCGCCGCGAGAAAGAACAGGAGGAGCGCCTGAAGCTGGAGCGGGAGCGGCAGAACAGGGCCGAGCAGGAGCGCCGGGACAAGCTCGAGCAGGAGCGCGCGAAGCTCGAACAGGAGCGCCAGCGCCTCCAGGACGAGCGGAAGAAGAAAGACGACGAGCGGCGGCAGAAGCTCGAGCAGGAGCGCAAGAATAAGCTTGAGGAAGAGCTCCGGAAAAAGGAAGAGGGAGAGCGCAAGAAGCTCGAACAGGAGCGGAAGAAGAAGCTCGAGCAGGAACGCGTGAAGCTTGAGCAGGAAAGGAAGAATAAGCTCGAGGAAGAGCGCCAGAAGCTCGAACAGGAACGGAAGAAGAAGCGCGGGGATGAGGACACGAAAGATACCGGCCGGACATTCCCGGACCAATATCGGAAAAGGCCGGACGGATCCGTCGTCAGATAAAAACCGGGGCCCGGACGGGATCACCTGCCCGGGCCATCAGCCGGATCGCCCGCCGCCCCGCCCCGATTTTTTTATTGATTATTTCCCCGTTATGCCGTCAGTTGAAACCGAAGTCGAAATAAGCCGAGGTCCGATCAATGAACTGCCCCGTATGCGACTCGCCGGAGAGTATCGTCATATACACCGGGAGCTTTTATCTCCTGCGCCGCTGCGCCGCGTGCCGGACGAATTACCAGGAACGGACCGGGGCTCCGTCCAAGCGCTACGAGGAAGATTACTTCAAGTCGAACCACCGCGCCGCATACGGCAAAACCTATATTGAGGACGAGGCGAACATCAGGGCAATTGCCGGCCGCAGGCTCGGGATCATCGGTGGCATGATCCCCGCGGGCGGCCGCATCCTGGACGTGGGCTCGGCACTGGGGATATTCTGCGACGAGGCGGTACGCCGCGGGTTCCGGGCCGAGGGCGTGGAGGTGTCCCGTTACGCGAGGACGTTCGCGAAGAAGACATTCGGGGTGACGTCACACGCGGACATCGGCGGGACGAGGGGGCCGTTTGATGCGCTGACCCTCTGGTACACGCTGGAGCACATGGCGGAGCCCCGCGTCTTCGTCCGCGGGGCACTCCGGCTTCTGGGCGCCGGGGGCATTATCGCCCTCGCGGTGCCGAACGGGGCGGGCGCGTGCGCGCGCTTCAACAGGAAGAAATACCATGCCATTAGGCCCGAGGAGCATTTTTTCGAGCCGTCGCCGCGCGGCTTGAAGCGGCTTCTCGCGGAATGCGGGTGCGGGATCGTGAGGACGGAGTATTTCGGGCTTCACCCGGACCGCGTGGGACTGCCGGACCGGCAGGCCGTGCGGGGCGCACAGAAGGCGCTGCGGCTGGGCGATACGTTCGAGGTTTACGCGACCGTCAGCGGCCGGTATACAGCACGGCCATGATGACCGCGTCGCCCTTCTCCATCGGGTTGACGAGCACGTGGGGAACGGAGGCGAGATAGTAGATGCTGTCCCCCTCTTCAAGGAGCTCTTCCTTGTTGCCCAGCACGACCTTGACGTACCCCTCCATGACCACGATGAATTCCTCGCCGTCATGGCTGGACAGCTCCTCGCTCCCGGCGCCGGGGTTAAGCGTTACCAGGAATGTCTCCATGTGCTTGTCCCTGATCCCGCTCGAAAGCGACTGGTAGTGATAGTTGGGCCGCTCGGACGAGCCGGTCGAGTAGCGCTTGATATTCTTTCGCTCCTTTTTGCGGACCACCGAGTAGCTGTAACCGGACTCCTGGCCCAGGAGGAAGCTCGTACCGATGCGGAGGGCCTTTGACAGCTTGACGATGGTACCCAGGTCGGGGAGCACCTTCTGGCTCTCGATATCGCCGAGTTTCGTCTGGTCGATGCCGGAAATCCGCGCGAACTGTTCCATGGACAGCTTCTGCATCTCGCGGATCTCTTTCAGCCGTTTCCCGACGGGCTCTATCTTCTCTTTTTTCTCCTGGTCCTGATAGTAGCCCTGTACGTCCTCGAAATATTCCTTATATTCCCTGCTCTCGTGCATGACCTTCATGGTTGTACCTCTTTCCTGGGGGTGTCGCGGGATTACACGCCGCCCCTGTAGGCTATTCGGGCAACGGCATTTTGTCAAGAATTATGTGCGGATTTGGATTGTGACCAAATTGAGGTTTGACAAAAAATCACGGATGAAGATAGATGTCCCCGTTTGCAGACATATCTTCAACAGAAAGGAACAATATGAGCGCACAAACAATACGATACGAAAAGGGCGTAATCACGGTGCCCGATAATCCGGTGATCCTTTTCATGGAGGGCGACGGGACCGGTCCCGACATATGGCGCGCAACCAGAATCGCGCTGGACGCTGTCGTTGAAAAGACATACGGCGGCAAGCGGAAGATCGAATGGATGGAGGTGCTGGCGGGAGAGAAAGCCTTCAAGGAAACCGGGCGATGGCTCCCCGAGGACACGCTGGAGAAGATCAGCCGCTACAAGGTGGCCATCAAGGGCCCCCTCACCACGCCTGTCGGAGGCGGGATCAGAAGCATCAACGTGACCCTGCGCCAGAAGATGAAGCTCTATGCCTGCGTCAGGCCGGTCCGGTACCTGCCCGGCGTCCCAAGCCCGGTAAAGGAGCCCGAGAAAGTGGATATGGTCATCTACCGGGAGAACATGGAAGACGTGTACGCCGGCATTGAATGGAAGCAGGGGAGCCCGGAGGCGCAGAAGCTGATCAACTTCCTGACCGAGGAGATGCACTCGGAGATCCCGCTGGACGCTGGCATCGGCATCAAGCCTATCAGTGTCGTCAATACGAAGAACCTGGTGCGCAAGGCGATACAATACGCCATCGACAACAACCGGAAATCGGTGACCCTGGTGCACAAGGGAAACATCATGAAATTCACCGAGGGCGCGTTCCGCGACTGGGGCTACGAGATCGCCCGGGACGAGTTCGGCGACAGTACCGTCACCGAGGACGAGCTCTGGAGCAAGCATGACGGGAAGGCGCCGGCCGGGAAGATCGTTATCAAGGACCGGATCGCGGACGCCATGTTCCAGCAGGTGATCCTCCGGCCCGACGAATACGACGTGCTCGCGACGCCGAACCTCAACGGCGATTACCTCTCCGACGCACTCGCGGCGCAGGTGGGCGGCCTGGGCATGGCGCCCGGCGCCAACATCGGCGACAGCGAGGCGGTTTTCGAGGCGACCCACGGGACTGCACCGAAGTATGCGGGGCAGGACAAGGTCAACCCCGGCTCACTCATGCTCTCCGGAGAAATGATGCTCCGCTTCATGGGATGGAAGGAGGCGGCCGACCGCCTGATCGATGCCATTGGAAAGACCATACTCCAGAAGCGGGTGACCTACGACCTGGAGCGGCAGATGAAGGGGGCGACCCTGCTCACGTGCTCAGAGTTCGGCCGCGCGGTTGCCGAGAACGTCTGAACGGTCCCTGCTCAACAGTTGAAACACGCACGGAGAACCCGATACACCATGAAGCATATTCTCAGCGCTGCTACTGCAATGGTCCTCGCGGCGGCACTCTGCGTTTCTGCCGTCGCCGTGGTGGACCCGGCCGACTGGAAGCTGGGACGCGACCAGGGAGGGATACAGGCATTCCTGCGCAACTACCCGGGAGCGGACATGAAGGAGTTCAAGGGCGTCATGCGCGTCAGGGGCGTGCGCCTCTCGAGCCTGGTGGCCACGTTCGACGACACTCCCTCCTACACGCGGTGGATGCATAACTGCACCGAGTCCCGGCTCGTGAAAGTAATAAACGAACGCGAGCGCATCACCTACACGGTCACCAGCGCGCCCTGGCCGGCGACCGACCGGGACACGGTGGTATATTCCCTCATTTCGCAGGACCCGAAGACCCTTGCGGTGACCATAGCAATCACCAACCGGCCCGATTTTATCCCCAAGCAGAAAGGGCGCGTGCGCCTGCCGATGATGAAGGCACTCTGGACCTTTATGCCGCTCGATTCGGGCGAGGTCATGATAACCTACCAGACCGTCAACAGGGCGGGCGGCGGCGTTCCCCAGTTTCTCCTTAACCTGTCGGCGATCGACCTGCCGTTTTACACCATGGACAAGTTCCGGAAGGTAGCGTCGGAGGCGAAGTACTCGAACGCGGTGTACGATTTCATCGAGGAGCCGGTGACCACGGTGATGGGCGCCGAGGCGAAAGCGGAAGGGTAGGCCGGCCGCTCTCGCGCGGCCGGTGAACATATTCGCGGCCCCGCGCACAGGAGGCCGCCGGAGGGGGTGTTCCATGAAAAATGCATGCATGATCCTGATCGCGGTCCTGCTCGCGCTCCCGTTTCCCGCGGCGCGCGCGGGGGATGACGACGGCTGGACCCTTAAAAAAAGCGGCAATGGCATCGTGATCTATCTCAGGGATATGCCGGGCTCCAGGACGAAGCAGTTCCGGGCCGTGATGCGGGTGCCCGGCGCGCGCCTCTCGAGCCTGATGGCCGTGTTCGATGACGCCGCATCATACCCGCGCTGGATGCACCACTGCATCGAGGCGCGGGTCGTCAAAAAGATTTCCGCGTCCGAGCGGATGACCTACAGCGCGACGGAAGCCCCCTGGCCGGTGAGCACCCGCGACATGGTCACGCATTCGCTCGTGCGGCAGGACCCGAAAAGCCTCACCGTCACCCTGACGATCAGGGCGGTGCCCGACATGCTTCCGCCCGTGAACGGGAGGGTCCGGATCCGGAAGCTTGACGCGGTATGGACCTTCAGGCCCGAGGGCAACGGCGACGTCACGGTGGTCTATCAGCTTCACAGCGAGCCCGGCGGCTCGCTCCCGCCCGGGTTGGCAAATATGGCGGTGACGGACCTTCCCTTCAATACCTTCATAAAGCTCAGGAACATCATCAAGGAAGAAAAATACGCGATGGCCCGGTTCCCCCAGATTACGGAGCCGTCCCGCTAGGCGTTTACCTGAAGGATTCTGCGGCTTCACTTCCCGAGAGGAAATAGAGAAGCGGGACCTCGCATGCGAGCAGGAGCGACCTGACAGCGATGACGAGGGGCGTCCCCGGGTCGCTCCCGGCCCCGCCCGCGACGCAGTAGAAGAGATAGCCTGCGGCGAATGCCGCGTGGAGGTCGATGATGCAGAGCTGTATCACGCGGTGGATATTTTTCCGGAAATACACCTGGATGATGTGATAGGCCAGCAGGAGCGAGAGGAGGGCTCCCGTTGTTATCGATACCGCGGGGCCGTACAGGAAGAGGAGGCCGAACATCAGGAATATGATCTCGAAATAATAGAGGGTGGCCACGTAGGCGGTCAGCTGGTGGATCCTTTTCGTAATCCCCGCTCTGATGGCGGCAAGGTGCTCCATGGCTTCGTTCATTCCTGAATTTTCCTCCATCATGATGCCCTGTCAATCAGATTAATTAGCCGTCCTCCGCGTCATTTTTCGCAAAACGCCTCAATTTATGATGGACAGGTATGCCAAATTATGATACTCACAACACGGATAAAAATAATTACCGGTGCTGATACCTATGAATCGTACACTGCTGATTTGTTTCATCCTGCTTGCCGCTTTTTCATGGCCCGCCGCGGCCGATGACTGCACCCGATACGGAGACGATACCTACGGCTACAGCATCTGCGTGCCGGGCGGCTGGAAAAAGTCCTACCGGGACGTGGGATACCGGCATATCCTGACCCTTACCCGCGGCAGCGCGGCGATCGTGGCGTCCGCGTCCCGCATGGACGACGATGAAAAGGAGAAGTGGGAGAGCTGGAAAAAATGGTATGTTACGGGGATCGGCGCCGGTCTCATGAACATAATAGAAACCAGCGAGGTTGCCGTGGGGAGGCAGGCGACCATCAAGCTGATCGTGTTCCAGTACACAAAACGCGGCACCACGCTCCTGCAGCGCACCATGCTCATGAAATACGGCAACAACCTGCTGGTCATCGAGTGCCGGGCCCCGCTCGGCACATTCAGCAACTATACCGACCTCTTTAACAGGGTAATGTCGAGCGCGGACATTGCCGGGGCCCTGAAGGGCAACAGCATGGATATCCTGAACCAGGCGTCCGGCCGGAAAAATAAACGGGAAGAGACCGCCGACCGGACCATCCGCACCGAGGAGAAAAAGCCAGTCACGATCGAGGAGACCAGGCCCGATACCGGCGGCGAAACCAAACCGGATACCATGGGTGAAACCAAAACCGACACGAGGGGAGACTCCACGATAGATACCGGCGGGGAGAAGAACGCCGACACCATGGCCGACACCCCCGAGAGCAGGAAGGTGATCGAAGCCGAGCTCAAGAAGATCGAGGAGCTCGAGCAGAAGGGCATCATAGAAAAGGTGGAAGGGGGAAGCGTGCAGCCCGAGGACCGGCAGTAGTAATGCCGGCCTCCGGCGTCTGACACGCTTCTACCATGCGTTGAAGCCGAACCCGACCTCGCCTGCAATGGACATCAAGTCGTCCCCCCGCTGTAGCACATACAGGTACCGCGCCTGCACGAAGAGAGAGAATACCCCCCATGACTTCTGGTACCCGAAAATCGCCTGGCCCATGAAGGCGTAGTCCTGGGCGCTCGTGCTCCCGAAGCTTAACGGGCCGCCGGACAGGTCCGCCCTGAGGAACGAGACGCCGGGCAGCAGCGCGAGTACGAAGCAGCCCCAGCTGTTTTTCATGGAGGGGAAGGCCCACATGGGCCCGGCACCGGTTGTGAAGCCCGTTATCCGGAGCGAGCCTTTTTTAAAGTAGACGTACCCTCCCTCGAAGCGCAGGCCGAACATCGCCGGGTGACGCCCGCCGGAGATGAAATCGAGCCCCTGGTCCAGGGCGACGTTGCCGCCGTACCCGTAGGGCAGGCCGGCGTTGCCGGCGCCCAGGTTGTAGATGAACGACCCGGAGAACGAGATCCTGCCGCTCGTCCACTTGTCGGAGCCGCCCTCTTCCTTCTTCGGCGCGATCAGGGGCTCGGCCTTGTCCTGCGCCTTCTTCTCTTCCGGCTCCGGTGCGACAATCTTTTCCTTGATGGGCTCAATCCGCTTCCCGTCTTTCCGGTCCTGGCCCGCTTTATAGTTCCGCATGATCTCGCCCTCGTCCAGCGGCAGCTTCAGCTTCCGGTGAAGGGCGATATCTTCCGTGTAAGAGTTTGTCTTGTAGGTATTGTCGAGCTTGGTCTTTTTTATCCTGAAGGTTCCGTAGGAATTGGCGAAGAGAATGGTCTTGCCCTCGTCCTCGATGATTTTACCCACGAGAATGGTCCCCTCGAAGAGCTGGAGGGTGTCGGCGTACAGGCCGGTGCCCGCTGCCATGATGATAAGCATGAACGTCGTTACAAACGGCACTAATGATCTTTTCATAGTCACTCCACGCGTCCTGGTTGAATGATATACCGCGCCCGGTCATGCATGGCGCAAATTTTATCGGGGCCGCCGCGCGGGCCGGACCCCGGAAAACGCGCTTGAAGCGGCAAAACAATTCAAAAATCTTCAGGAAGGATACAGGACAAATGAATATTTGTCAAAACAATTATGGCGCGCCGGGTGGAAGCGTTTTTTTCCCGGGTCGCCAATATTGTAATTGAAGGTTTTCCGCACGGCGTGTACAAGCGACCGGTAACGGGAAAATCATGCCATCCGACCGAATTGAAATCACCGTCCCCGAAGAAAACAACCTTGACCGGATTGACAAATTCCTGTCCGCGTCGCTCGAGCTGGACCTCTCCCGGAGCTATATCCAGAAGCTGATACGCGGCGGGGACATCCGGGTCAACGGCAGTGTCATCAAGCAGAACTACAAGGTGAAGACCGACGACGAGATTGCGGTCACGGTCCCCGAGCCCGAGCCCCTTGACCTCGAGCCGGAGAACATCCCCCTCGACATCGTGTACCGGGACCAGTCGATCATCGTGATCAACAAGCAGCCCGGGCTCGTGGTGCACCCCGGGCCGGGAAACTGGAACCGCACGCTGGTGAACGGCCTGCTCTATCATGTCAGGGACCTCTCGTCCATCGGCGGCGTCGCGCGGCCGGGGATCGTACACCGGCTCGACAAGGACACCGCCGGGCTCATGGTGGTCGCGCGGGACGACGCGTCCCATGCGTTCCTGACCGGCGAGTTCAGCGGCCGCAGGGTGCGGAAGAAGTACGCCGCGCTGGTCGTGGGCAAGCCGCGGAAGGACCACGAGGTGATAGACCGTCCCATCGGCAGGCACCGCAAGTACCGACATAAAATGTGCGTGGACGAGAAGGGCAGGGAGGCTGTGACCGAGATCACGGTTAAAAAAGTGTTCAACGGCCGCCTGGGCGTGTTCACGCTCCTCGATATCGACCTGCACACCGGCAGGACGCACCAGATACGGGTGCACCTCTCATCGGAAGGGATCCCCATCGTCGGCGACCCGATATACTCGAAAAAGTGGGAGAAATACCGGGTCCCCTACCTGCTTCTCGCCTCCGTCTCCCTCGAGTTCGCGCACCCGGCCGACGGGCGCATCATGACCTTCACCGCGGATTACCCGGAGCACATGCGCGCGTTCATCGAGAAGATCGAGCGGCTCGTCTGAAAAATAAAATAGTTGATTATTTCCTTCATCCGCCCATACTGGGTGTATACGCTTGATGGTATTGGAATGAGGACGTAGAAACGGCCCTACGCAGCTATATCCTCCATGATGATATTGTTGAGCACAACATCTTGCGTCATAGGAGCATAGTATGCACGGGAGTAAACTTTTTGTCGGCAACCTCAGCTACACCGTCAGCGAAGAGCAGCTGAAACAGCTGTTCGCGACCCACGGGACCGTAACGGACGTGCGGATTATCGGTGATAAGGGATTCGGGTTCGTCGAGATGTCCAGCCAGTCCGAGGCGGAAACCGCGAAGGACGCACTGGACGGCTTCAATTTCGAGGGCCGTAACATTCGCGTTGATGAAGCGAAGCCGAAAACCGAAAAAAGAGGCGGTAGCGGCGGCAGAGGCGGATACAGCAGGTAGGTGATTATCATTTTTTCCGGGCGAACCGTGTTCCACTTCGGACGCCCGGAAGAAGATCACTTCCTGTCGTACGAGAGACCGGTCGCGTCCTTGACCCGGGCGAGGGTAACGGCACCGACCGTACGCGTTTTCTCCGCGCCTTTCTTGAGTATCCTGATAACCTCACCCCTGTCGGCACTCAGCTCCTCGCGCTTCTTCCGGAAGGGTGCGAAGTATTCCCAGATCATGCCGAAGAGCTCTTTCTTGACCTCGCCGTACCCGACGCCGCCCTTCAGGTATCGCTCCCTCATGATGTCGGCTTTCTCCTTTTCGGCGAAGAGCTGGTAGAGCGCGAACACGCTGCACGTCGAAGGGTCCTTGGGGTCCGCCACCGGCGTCGAGTCGGTCACGATCTTCATGACCTTGTTTTTCAGGCTTTTCTCGTCCTCGAATATCTCGATCGTATTGTCATAGGACTTGGACATCTTCTGGCCGTCGATGCCGGGGATGACCGCGACGTCGTCGGAGATACGCGGTTCGGGAATGGTGAACACGTCGCCGTACGCGTTGTTGAACCTGATGGCGATGTCGCGGGTAATCTCAACATGCTGCTTCTGGTCCTTCCCGACCGGGATGATGTTTGCCTGGTACAGGAGGATGTCCGCGGCCATGAGGACCGGGTAGGTGAAGAGGCCCGTGTTCGGCACGATGCCGTGGGCCAGCTTGTCCTTGTAGCTGTGGCTCCGCTCGAGCAGGCCGAGCGAAGTGTGACATGAGAGGATCCAGGTCAGCTCGGTCACCTCGGGCACGTCCGACTGGACCCAGAAGTACGCCTTTTCCGGGTCCAGGCCCAGGGCCAGGAAGTCCATGGCGGCCTCGACAGTGAATGTGCGGAGGCGGTCGCCGTCCTGGTTGCTGGTCATGGCGTGGTAATTGACGATGAAGCAGAACAGCTCGTGGTCCCGCTGATACTCGATCATGGGCTTCATCATCGCGAAATAGTTCGCGATATGGAGGGTTCCGGAGGGCTGGATGCCCGACAGTATTCGTGCCATAGCTGTCCTCGTGTGGCCCGGCGGCGCCGGGGGCCGTATCGTTTGATTCTTGTTGTACAGATCGAGCGCCAAAAAAATTAGTCAATAATAAAATTTTTCTTGCAGATTAAAACGCCCCTTTCATACTTTATCAATCAGCATCCAGCGGCGCCGGGAACTGCGCCGGCTCCCCGGGCTTCGAGGGGGCAATCTACGTTATCAAAGGGGACCGCCATGGAAATGAAAAAAAACGTCGGAGCGTCTGACCGGTACATCAGGTTTATGATCGGCCTCGCTTTTATAATGCTTATATTTACGATCGAGCCCAACCGCTTCGGGACGTTCGTCCTGCTGGCGCTCGGCGCTCTCACCTGGAACACCGTGTATACCGGGTACTGCTTTATCTATGACATCCTGGGCATCAACACCCTCGGCGAGCCGAAAAAGCCGGAAGAACCGGCCGGGCAGACCCCCGCCCATTAAGATTGAAACACGCGCCAATAAAAAGGCCCTGATAGGGCGGAGTTTAAACCCCGCCTTATCAGGGCCTTTTTTTTATATTCTCTTATCTAAAACCGTCTTACCTCTTCAGGCTGAGAAGCTCCTGCAGCATCTGGTCCGAGGTCGTGATCGACCGCGAGTTGGCCTGGAAGCCGCGCTGCGTCACGATCATGTCCACGAACTGGTCGGAGAGGTCCACGTTCGACATTTCAAGTGTGCCGGCCACGATCTTGCCCCGGCCGCCCTGGTTCGCGGCGCCGGTGTTTGCCATGCCGGAGTTGTTCGATACCTCGAAGAGGTTCTCGCCGGAAGCGGTGAGGCCCTGCGGGTTGGTGAACACCGACATGGCGACCTGTCCGATGGTCTGCTTGGTCCCGTTGGAATACACGCCGGTAATCATGCCCGAGTTGTCGACGTTGAAAGACTCCATGTAGCCCATGTTGAAGCCGTCCTGCTCAACGGCCTTGGTCGTGGCCGCTGACGCGTACTGGGTTATCCCCTGGAGGAGCCCCGCTTCGCCCAGGTTCAGCCGTATCGTGCGGATATTCGGGTCGCCGGCCACGCGGTAGCTCGCGTTGACCGTCAGCTGTCCCTGGTTGAGCTCGTCCGGCGTACCCGCGTCGCCCACGGACAGGAGCTTGCCGTCCGGGCTGAAGCGGAGGTTGATGCGCGAATTGGTGTTCTCGTTGTTGGCCTGGCCCGCGCCCGTGGGAACGTCGAGGAGAAGCGGGGTGGCGGAATCGGTAATCGCCGCCGAGGCCGTCCACTGGTTGGGGCCCGTCTTCCAGAAGTTCAGCGTGAGCCGGTGGGTGTTCCCCTGCGCGTCGTAGGCGTCAATGCTGGTGGTCACCCCTTTCTCCGCCCTCATCTGGCCGGTCGCTTCCGGGGGAAGGACCTCGTAGCGGGAGTCAAGGTTGCACTTGTACTTGATGTTCGCGGTCTCGCGCGCGTCGACCTTGCCGTAAATCGGGATCACGATGTCCTCGGTACTGCCGCTGGGGTTCACCGCCATCTCGCCGGCCTGGTTCCGGGTGGCCATCCACCCCTGGACCTTGAGCCCGTTGCCCGGGTTCACGAGCGTGCCGTCCTTGTCAAGGCCGAACGTGCCCGCCCTGGTATAGAAATTCCGGTCGCCGTCCGAAACAACGAAGAAGCCGTCGCCTGAGATTGCCAGGTCGGTCTGGTTGCCCGTGGTCTGCAGGCTGCCCTGCGTGAAGATCCGGTCGATCGAGGCGATGGTCATGCCCAGGCCGACCTGCTTGGGATTGACGCCCCCGCGGTCTTCCTCCGGCTTGGCTGCGCCCGAAAGCGTCTGGGATATCATGTCCTGGAACGAGACCCTGCTGGTTTTAAAACCGTACGTGTTCACGTTCGAGATGTTATTGCCGATAACATCCATCCTGGTCTGGTGGTTCTTCAGGCCGGCAACACCGGAATAGAGTGCGCGCATCATAGTAGGTGATCTCCTGTATTACAAAAATTATTTAATCAGGACAGAGGCCCTGGTTTCCGTCTGGCTTCCCGTCGCTTTCTGGAACGCGTCGGTTATCACTTTGCCCGAAAGCGTGTTCATGATCGCCTGCGCCGGCGCCGTGTCGGCGGAGGCCGGTTCCGCGGCGCGGACCGAGTGCACGTCGCTCATCCTGACTCCCTCGTTCCCCACCATGAGCATCTGCTCGTCGCCGTCATACTGTATCGACGTGACCGTGCCCGATACCCTCCGGCCGGTCGCCGGGTTCATCGAGTCGATCTGCCTGCCCAGGAACGAGAAGGCCTCGGCCGAGCGGGTGCTCTTAACCAGGCCGGCGAACTCCTTGTTCATGTTGGTCATCTGCTCCAGGGTCGAGAACTGCGCCATCTGGGCGATGAACTCGCGGTCCTCCATGGGCCGGGTGGGGTCCTGGTACTTGAGCTGGGTGATGAGAAGCTTCATGAAAGCGTCCTTGCCCAGATCGCCCTTGTTCCCTTCCCTGCCGTGGTTGACCTTCTTGTTGATGAGGTCGGCTTCAAGCTGCGCCGCCATCATGTCCTGGGGGCTCATTTTACCTATTTTCATCGCTTCCTCCTAAATCACCAGGTTGATATGTCCGTCATGGAATGATTTCGAGTTCGATTCGAATCCGGCCGCGATTTCCTCGCGCCGCTCGACGGGCGCGACGAACACGCCGCTCTCGTCGTCAGTGTCCCGGAGCATCCTGCCGCGCCGGTCGTCCACGTCAACATGGAACTCTCCCACCGCGATGCCCGCCTCATGCAGATCCTGCTTTATCTGCTCGAGGCTGCCCATGAGCAGGTCTTTCGCTTCCCGCGACTCGACCAGGAACTTCCCGTGCACAATGCCGTTCTCCAGGCCCAGGCTCACGTTCATGCTTCCCAGCTCGCGCGGGTAGAGGCGGACCGAGAAGGACCCGTTGCGGCTGTCCCTGACCACGACCTTCGCGTTGTCGATTATCTGCCCCACCTGCTCCATGAAGGGGGTATGCTTCCTCGGCCCGGCGGCGGTGTCCGCCTTCCGCGCCTGGAAGTCGCTTTTCATGGTGTTGAGGCCGAACAGGTCGCCGCTCCCACGGGAGTCGCCGCCCTGCCTGTTCTGCGCGCCCTCTCCCTTCGGCCCCTCCAGGAGCGACTCGACCCTGGCCATCAGGTCTTTCACCGCGGAGAGGTTCTGGTCCGGCGCTGCAGCGGCCGTGTTCCCGCGTCCCCGGTCATGACCGCGCCCGGCCTTCTGCACCAGGTCCTTCATGCCCGCTACCATGCGGGCAATGGTGTCCGCCTGGTCGGCGGGGATCTTTTTCCCGTCAAGCCG
>JAKJGD010000227.1 GCA_022704585.1 Spirochaetota bacterium
CGTTGGCATGCACGGCAATCGCGATCGCCTCGTACAGCGTCGTCCCGCCGTCATACAGGGATGCGTTTGCGTAGTCGAGGCCCGTGATGCTCGCGATCATGGACTGGTATTCCATTATCGCCCGCAGGGTGCCCTGTGAAGCCTCCGGCTGGTAGGGCGTATACGCGGTGAAGAATTCCGAGCGGGACGAGATCGAATCTACAGCCGAAGGAATGAAATGATCGTAGAACCCGCCGCCGACGAACGATACCAGGTCCGTGCGGTTGCGGCCGCTCAGCCCGTTAAAAGCCTTCAGCGCCTCGTTCTCCGTAATCCCTGCCGGCAGGTCGAACGATTTCGGCCTGAGCTCAGGAGGGATGTCCGAGAAAAGCTCCTCGACCGACTTGACGCCGATGACATCGAGCATGTTACGGACGTCGTCTTTCGTATGTGGCGTGTAACCCGCCATCGCTACTCAAGTCCCGCAGCGTATGTTTTATAGCTCGCGGCGTCCATCAGGTTTTTCGTCTCCGCCGGGTCCGACAGCTCGATCTCGGCTATCCAGCCTTTTTCGTAACAGGACTTGTTGACGAGCTCGGGCTCGTCGTCCAGCCGTGGATTGTTCGAGGTGATCGTTCCGGACAGGGGCGAGTATATGTCGCTGGCCGCCTTCACCGATTCGATGCCGGTCAGGAATTCGGCCTGCTTTACAGCCTTGCCTACCTGCGGCGGCTCGATGTAGGTGATGTCGCCGAGCTTCTGCTGCGCGTAATCGGTAATACCGACTTTTGCTTTATTGCCTTCCACCTTTGCCCATTCGTGCTCCCTGGTGTAGAGATATCCTTCAATGACAGTGATCTCCATCTCCCCTATGCCTCCGTGTGTTTAATTGAAGTCTGTTTTATAAAGGGTACCGGCGCAACGTTCGCCGCTATCTCCCCTTTTCCCGTGTCAATCGCGATTCCGTTCCCGTCGGCGGCGTGCGCCGCGTCGATATACCCCATGCCGATGCCGCAGTTGAGGTGCGGAGAGAACACGCCGCTCGTCACGATCCCCGCCTCTGTACCGCCTGCCAGGATCCTGTTTTCGTGCCTGGGGCTCCTCCTCCCGCCGGCGATGAATCCGACGAGCCGGCGCCGGGCCCCCGTCTTCTGCAGCGCAGCGACGGGCTCCTTCCCGGTAAAGTGCTTGCCCATGTCAAGAAAGCGCTCCATGCCGGCGTCTACCGGCGTTGTATTTTCGTTAAATTCGTTCCCATACAGGGGAAGGCCCATCTCCAGCCGCAAAATATCACGCGCGCCAAGACCGGCCGGTTTAACGTCCGGGTTTTTCAGGAGCTCCTTCCACAGCTTCAGGCCCGTTTCCGGATCCACATACACCTCGAACCCGAGCTCGCCGGTATAACCCGTCCTGCTTATGATATGGCTGCCGCCCATGAACTTGAAAAAATCGAATCCGTAGTAGGAAAGTCCGGCGATGCCGGGCCCTGCGATCTGCTTCATGACACCCATGGACTTTGGACCCTGCACGTCCAGCTTGACGATCCTGGAGGAAATATTCTCGATGGCAGCCCCGCTCCCGAGCCGCTTGCTGATGGTGTCGAAATCCCGCCGGACATTCGACGCGTTGACAACAACCATCCACTCATCGTCCGCGATCCGGTACACGATCAGGTCGTCGAGGATCCCGCCCTTCTCGTTAAGCAGAAACCCGTAGCGGCACCGTCCCTTTTTCATCGCGGTTACCGGCGTCGTGATGGCGCCGTCGAACGAGGACGAGCCGGGTCCCTCTTTAACGATGAATTCGCCCATGTGGGTGATGTCGAAGACTGAAACGGCGGACCTCGTGTGCCGCGCCTCGTCGAGAATGCTGCCGTAATGTATGGGCATGCCCCATCCCGCGAACGGGGCCATCAGCGCATTCAGCGACACGTGCTCTTCATGAAGAGGAGTAAATTCTGTTTCCATTTGCACTCCCAGGGTATGTCGGGCTTGGGACTAGTATTATAAAACGTCCGCCGCAACGATTTCGATGTCAATATCCATGCGCTCACCGAGCTTTTCCAGCTCTTTCCGCACCGCAGACAGCTTCAGCTCAAAGGGGATATTGATGATGCATTTCATCCTGAATATGGGCGCTCCGCTCAACGGCGCGTTGACCACCCGGGTTTCCATTGATTCGATATTGAATATATCCGGTCATACGAACACCAGGTCATGATCTGAAATATCACGGAATATCATGAACATTCCGGAGGATAATTAATTACGTCTCAGTTTAAAAATACAAGTTAAAATTTTTATGTCGTATAAAATTTTATCAATACATGGCATATCGTCTCCCGATCTCACATGCTGCCGTTTTTAGACTTGACAATTCGCATTTATTGGCGGCTTTTTATGCGTGTATCGGAGCGCTGCGCTCCGCACGTTGTATCGTTACGGACGAAGATCGCCGCCCGGAAATCGCCGGCAGGAGGTTCGAAATGCAGAAATATGCAGTAATCGGCCTGGGAAGCTTCGGCGCCCATCTCGCCAAGTCCCTGAAAGAGTACGGCAGCGAGGTCACCGGGATCGATTGCAACAGGGAACGGCTGCTCTCTTCAAAAGAATTTCTCGCCCATTCCATCAACGGCGATGCCACGGAGCCGTCATTTCTCCAGACCCTTTCGATCAGGGAGCTGGACGGCGTGATCGTCAGTGTCGGCGACATCAGCTCGATGTTCATCATACTCCTTTCGCTGAAGGACCTCGGCGCGAAGCGGATCATCGCGTGCGCGCGCTCGGTGAAGGAACAGCACGCTCTTGAGCGCCTGGGGTTCCCGGACATCATCTACCCTGAACGCGATACCGCGGCCAGGATCGGCAAGACCCTGGCGATGAGAAACGTCCTCGACTACGTGCCCCTTACCGGCGAGTACGTCGTCATGAACATCCAGCCGCCGGCAAGCTTCATCGGCAGGAACATACGGGATTTACAAATAGGCGCGCGCTTCAAGTGCCAGATCCTCGGCATCAAATTCCTGCAGGGCAACGAGCACTGGAGCCCGGACGCGCCTGAATGGGAAAACATGAAAATCGCTCCCACGGCGGACGACATCATACCCGGGCATTCGGTGCTGCTGTTCCTGGGCCGGAAATCGGATTTAAAAAAAATTCAGCAGCTCGATTGATCCTGCGCGGATACATTTCACGACAAGGCGGTGACCATGGCCGAACTGAAGACACGGGGCATGCTGACCCTGAAAGAACTCGAAGAGAAAGCGCGAACCGGCGAAATCGAGACGGTTATCGCGGCGTTCCCGGACCTGTACGGCCGTCTCTTCGGCAAGCGCATCACGACCGACTTTTTCCTGGACCAGATCGCACGTTCGGGCATGCATGCGTGCAATTATCTTTTCACGGTTGACATGGACATGGACCCCGTGCCCGGGTACCGGTATGCAAACTGGGAGAGCGGGTACGGAGATTTCCACTGCGTTCCGGACATGAACACGCTCCGCTGCGCTTCATGGCTTGATAAAACCGCCCTCGTCATTTGCGACGTGTTCGACGAGCATGAACACCGGCTCACCGCGATATCCCCGAGGAGCATACTGAAGAAACAGCTTGCTGCCGCTGAAGAATCCGGTTACCGGGCCATGGGCGCCTCCGAGCTCGAGTATTATATCTTCAGGGAAAGCTACGACGCGGCCAGGGATAAGGAGTACGCCCGCCTCAGGCCTTTCGGGTCTTACCTTGAAGATTACCACGTCCTCCAGGGCACGCGCGAGGAGCCGCTCAACGCTGCCGTTCGCCGCCATCTCGCAAACAGCGGCGTGCCGGTGGAATTCAGCAAGGGAGAATGGGGAAAAGGCCAGCACGAGCTCAACATCCGCTACGCGGACGTTCTCGCCATGGCTGACAGCCAGATGATATACAAGCAGTGCTTCAAGGAAGTTGCGGACAGCCTTGGCCTCTCCGTGACCTTCATGGCAAAATTCGACGCGGACAGCGCCGGCTCGAGCTGTCACATGCACATGAGCCTCTGGGACCGTTCCGGGAAAAACAACATGTTCGCCGGGGACATCCCCTTCGGTCCGGTAACCGGTTCCGACGCATTCAGGTGGTTCCTGGGAGGCTGGATACGGCACGCCGCGGAGATGATGGTCTTTTACGCGCCGACGGTCAACTCGTACAAGCGCTACCAGTCAGGTTCATGGGCGCCGACCAGCCTCGCGTGCAGCTATGATAACCGCACGGCAGGTTTCCGCATCGTGGGCAATGGAAGCTCGCTCCGCATCGAGTCCCGTATCCCCGGCGCGGACGTCAACCCGTACCTCGCCTACGCGGCCGCGCTCGCCTCCGGCCTGGATGGCATCAGAAACAGGATTGAGCCCCCGCCGCTATGCACCGGCGACATGTATTCGACAAAGGACCTGCCGAGGGTCCCCGCCACGCTTCGCGACGCCATCTGCGAGCTTGAAAACAGCGAATTCGCACGAGCGACACTGGGAAGCGACGTGGTGGAGCATTACTTGCATTTTTTCAGGACCGAGCAGCGGCAGTACGACCGGGCGGTTACCGACTGGGAGCGCAAGCGCTATTACGAGCAGATATAACGTGCCGTATCCGGTTCCTGCAATCGGCCAGGATACCGGTATTTCTCGACCAAGAGGACAGTTCAATGAACCTTAGACCTTCCTGGTGGCTGGATTTTTTAAGAGTGGTGTGGCCGCTTACATACCTGAGCGCGAAAATGACACAATGGCCCGTTGTGGGGAGGCTGTTCTCGGTCATGGTGCGACCCATCTTTACCGGCAGG
>JAKJGD010000228.1 GCA_022704585.1 Spirochaetota bacterium
GGAATGTCGTCAACCGATACGGCCGGGACGGATGATGACATGATAGCTTCCGCATTGCAGGCAATACAGTCTGCTTGACCCGTACCGGCGAAATGAATGGCGTTCCGGGGATCGTACATGATTCTTTACCCGGCATATCCTGCCGGAAGACCCCATTTCCAACAGAAATTTATATAATTTTGTTGACATATAACCCCCAAATTAAAATATATATTTCATCAAATAATAGCTTGTATGGTTATTATTTAAGCGTATCAATTTCTTACCAATAATAAAGATAAAAAAGGAGAGGCCTGTTGAAACGGACCGTTTTTCTAATTGGAATACCTTTTTTAGTAACCCTTTATTTTGGCTTTATATTTTCAAGTAAAGGCTGTAATTATGTTATGGCCAATCACCCCGATAAGCTCATCGACTTTAACCACAAAAGCCACCTTTCAAAATATTTTCCTGAAAACGGCTTGAGCAAGGATGATTGCACCATTTGCCATGATTATTATCCTAACGGGAGGTTCAAGGGTCTTCCCACCGTGGCTGAATGTACTTCCTGCCACGACCGGAACGCTCCCTCCAAAGATGCCGGACCGAATGTGGCACGGCGGAAGCCCATGTTCGACGAGTACAAGGATACCGACAAACCGTGGGGCTCCTTCGCAAAACAACCCGGTCTCGTCTATTTCAGCCACAAGGTTGTCATGACCGCGAAATACGAGGACGGCAGGCTTAAAGCCCGGTGCGGCTCCTGTCACGGCGATAAGGCGGATTCAATGAACGCGGCCGCGATCAAGGGCAAGATGCTCATGGGCCAGTGCGAAGACTGCCATACTGCACTGAACATCAGTAACAAGTGCGCCGTGTGCCACGACTGATGGCCTGAAATCACGAAACTTCTGAGAGGAGAAGGATTATCCATGAAAAAGTTAGAACGCAAAGATTTCTTGATGTTAGGCGGCGGCGCTGTCGCCGGCGGCCTCGCGGGTTATGTTTTTTCCGGCGCACCCTTCCTCGGACTGCAGTGGCTCGTGGAGTGGACTCAGGACCAGCATGTCCCTGTCGGCGGTCCGGAACAGTACCTGAAGGCTATCTGTGGTGCATGCCGCAATTCCTGCGATATGTCAATACGGATGATTGGCGACCGGGCGGTGAAAATCGAGACTTCCAACAGCGGCTGTCCTTTCAGCCAGAATGCCCTCCAGCTCCTGTACCATCCCGAACGGCTCGATTCGCCTTTGAAGAGGACCGGCAAGAAGGGAACTGCCAGGGCCTCTGCATTCGAACGCGTCTCCTGGGACGAGGCGATTGCCGACATCGCAAAGCGCATGAACAAGCTTATCGGCGCCAAAAAAGGGAACATGATCGCCGGCATCAGCAAGAATGACAACCTCGCCGGAGCGCTCCTGAACAGGCTTGTAAAAGCTTCCGGAAGCGCCAACGCATATTACGAGCCTACATTGAACACGCTTGCCCAGGCGGCCCTGGGCGGTTACGTTGACTACGACCTGGACAATGCGGACTTCATCCTCAGCTTCGGAGCGCGCCTCCTTGAAGGCTGGGGCACACCCTGCACGATGAACAAGAGCTTTGTCGCCTGGAAGAAGAAGGGCGCGAAGCTGGTGCAGGCCGACGCGGTGCGTACCCGCACGGCGTCGATTGCAGACACATGGCTGGCCATCAAGCCCGGCACTGAAATTGTCCTGGCGCTGGGCATTGCCAACTGCCTTGCTAAGAAAGGCCGGGCGGCCGGCGGCGCGGACTGGATGGCGATCGTCGGAAAGTACACCCCGGAGAAGACCGCGGCCATCACCGGGCTCAAGGCAAAGCAGATCGAGGATGTGGCGGACGCTTTCGCCCGCGCCGGGAACCCGGTGGCGGTGGCGGGCCGCGGCGGAAGCGGCGTTTCATTGTCGTCCGCTGAGTTCCTCGCCGTGCAGGCGCTTAATGCCATGGTCGGATCGCGTGCCGCAACCCTGAAGAAAAGCCAGGACCTTGGCGAGCCGGCCCTTTCGGCCGACGCGGCAGCTTCGCTCAAGGACGCGAAAAAGCCCGCGGGTCTGGACGATTTCATCAAGAATGGGAATTTCGAGATGCTCTTCGTGAACGAGGCCGACCCTGCGTACCGCAGCGTGTACGGCGCCGATCTCATTAACAAGATGGAAGGCGCATTTGTGGTCGCGTTCATGCCGCTGCTGAACGACACGGCCATGTATGCGGACTATATATTCCCCTCGCTGAGCTACCTTGAAACAGCCTCCGCGACCGGGGACGCCCCGCTGAAACCGTACATGAAAGCGGTCCACGCAGGCGACGCGATAATCTCGCTGGCCAAAAAGGTCGACGACGCGAAAGGGGCCTTTCCCTGGAACGGATATATAGACCTGGTGAAGACCTATGGGGCGGCTGCAGGCGCCGGCGCGGCGAACTTCAACGCGAAGGTCCTGAACGACTATCTCGCCTCTCTGGAAAAGATGTTGAAGGCGTCGGACGAGTTTCCGCTCAGCCTGGTGCCGATAGAGCTGGCCTTCGTGGGCGACGGCGACGGACTGGCGTTCCCCTATGTGCTAAAAGCGATCGACGACAAGACATATTCGCAGGGCAAGCTCTGGGTCCAGATCAACCGAAAAACAGCGGACGAGCAGGGCGTGTCCGAGGGCGAGCGGATCGACATTGAATCGTCACGCGGCGAAATCGGCAGCGTCCGTGCGCATCTCACCGATACGGTGGCGCCCGGAACGATCGCGATTCCGCTCGGGTTCGGCCACAAGGCATATACCCGGTACGCCCGTGAGAAAGGGGTGAACCCGAAGGAGATTATGACGAATGATATCGATCCCCTGACCGGGGCCGCCAACTGGTGGCTCACCAGGGTCAAAATCAGTTAAGAGGTGGATACCGACATGAAGATGAACAGAAGATGGGGAATGGCGATAGATCTGGACAAATGCACCGGCTGCGGCGTCTGCGCCATGGCATGTGCCCAGGAAAACAATATGCCGGTGTTCGAGGACGACTCGGACCTGCCGAAGCGTGTTCAGTTCCTCGATTTGATGAAAGTCACCAATGACCGTGACGCCTCTTACCCTGATGTGGAAGTCTGCTACATCCCGAAGATGTGCCAGCAGTGCGAAGGGAACGATCCCAAGAACCCGAAACCGCCCTGCGTTTCAGTATGCCCGGTCGTAGCTACCGACGTGGGTGATGACGGGGTCGTCAGCCAGGTCTGGTCGCGCTGCATCGGCTGCCGGTATTGCCAGGCGTCCTGCCCCTACGAGGCGCGCGCCTTTAACTGGTGGAAGCCTAAATATGAAGGCTCATTTAAGAATTCCCTCAATCCCGACGTTTCGATCGCGTCGCGCGGTACCGTGGTCAAATGCCAGTTCTGCAGCCACATCTGGAAGAGGGAGCGGGACAAGGCCGCGGCGAACGGCGTACTGGACATCAACGCCGTCACTTACACGCCGGCCTGCGTAGCCTCCTGCCCGACAGGCGCAATGGTCTTCGGGGACCTGAACGATCCGAATTCGGAGCTGAACCAGCTGCTTGAAAAGGAAAAGGCGCGGAAATTCCGTCTCGTGCACACAATTGACGATAAGGACGAAAAGACCCGTGAAAAGCTGATGCACATGAAACAGTATCCCAATCCCAAGGTCTTCTACCTGACAAGCAAGACCTGGATCAAGGGAATAATGAAATTTAAATAGACTCCGATACTCAGATTAAGGAGAAAAACAGTGGACCTTATTAAAAAGTTTATCAATTTCCTCAAGACGGAATTCAACAGCTATTCAAAGAATGTACGGATAGCGCTCTACATACTCTTTTTCTTGACGGCTGGTTTCCTCATCTTCGGCATACAGATCCTGTTCTGGGGTCTGGGCTACACCGACATGAGCAATGTGTATCCCTTCGGCCAGTGGATCATCGGGGACCTGGGACTGGTCGGACTGGGCGGCGGGGCCTTTACTACCGGCTTCCTGCTTTACATCTTCCGCAACGACAAGCTGGAGCCGCTCATCAATTCCACGGTCCTGATCGGCTTCATGTGCTACCTTTTCACCCTGGTGTTTCTCGTGTTTGACATCGGCCAGCCCCTCCGGGCCTGGTTCGGTTATACCTATCCCAACTGGGGACCCGGCCTGATGCCGATCTCCATGCTGACGGAGGTAGTGTGGTGCCTGACCCTTTACTTCATGATTCTCTGCGTTGAGCTGGTCCCGGTAGTTCTCAAGCACAAGGTCCTTGAAGCGATCCCCGTGCTGAAGTATATCGGCCATTACCTTCACCGGCTCATGTGGATCTTCGCGGCCGGCGGCACGTTCCTTTCGTTCTTCCACCAGGGCTCTCTGGGCGGCGGCATGTGGGATATCATGTATGGAAAGGCCTCCTGGTTCAGGGCCCACCATATTTACTTCTTCGTGGTCATCATCGGCGCGACTGCTGGCGGCACAGCGTTCATGACGCTGTGCGCCTATATTGCCGGCAAAGTGATGAAGAAGGAAGTGGTTCCGAAAGAAACGTTCCATTCAATCGCGAAGGTCTCCGGGGTAATGATCACGGTGTACTTCCTGGCACGCGTTATCGACGTCGGTCTCATGGCCTCGAAATGGACCCCTCTCTTCGACCGTTCGTTCACCGGCATGATGGGCGGCTATTACGGGTACTGGATGCTCGCGGTTGAGTTCATTCTCCTCATTGCCGCGATATCGATGCTCCTCGTCAAGAAGAACCGCGAAAAGGAGAAAACCTTCCTGATAGGCATCTGCAGCGCGGCAGGAGCGCTCTTCC
>JAKJGD010000229.1 GCA_022704585.1 Spirochaetota bacterium
GCGGTTTTCGCCGTGACCATGAAGATGGAAGACATCCTTGTCAGGGGAATGTACAACGGCGTGAAGCGCCGCCGCGGCGTCAGCCTGGGCACGATCGATATCGAATGGGCCTACAACTCGATGACGCCGGCGCACGGCCAGATCTACCCTGAAACGGCCCTTGAGCCGGTGACGCATTTTTAAGCGATGAAGCTTGTATCCGCCGTCCTGTCGCTTGTGCTGGTCGCAGCGGCATACGTGCCGAGAACGGACTTTTCAGTCATCATCACGATCTACTTCAAGGGCACCCGACCCCTGTGGACATACCGCCTAACCACCCGAAGCATAACGGTAACGCGCCATTATACCGACGGTACGCCGGACTCGCCCGTGCTGGAGCGCGCGCTCACGCCGAAGGAGATACAGGCGCTGGACCGCTATTTCACCGTCTTTAATCCCGGGGGGCTTATGCACCATTACACGGATGAGTCGATTGACGGAGACTCCTGCTCCCGCTACTATTTCTCGATCAACAGGAGCGACAGGGAATCGTACGTCTGCTACGCCCGGCCCCCGGAGCTTGCCGGTCTCAACCGCATGATTAACGGCCTGCTGCCCCGGCGCTACCGCCTCTGGTCCGGGGAATGACCGTTATCCGGCGTACTGCATCAGCTTGTAGATGAAGTAGGCCGTCAAAAACACGTAGATGACGATAAGCGAGAGGTTCATGCTGCGCAGGGTTTTATCGTTGAAATTCCGGTGAAAGCGCGTTATGAGAAATGTCAGGAAAGCGAGGTAACCGGCGAGCCCTCCGGCGCCAGCACATACGAACGCGATCCTCAGGGGGATCGTTACCTCCGGGAACAGGCCAAAATCCAGAAAGACCTTGAAGCCCACGATCCACCAGAGAACGATGCTCGGGTTAGTGGCCGCCAGCATGAGCCCGGCAATGAAACCGCGGCGCTGCGCACGCCGTCCTTTTCCGCCGCCCTGTTCCGGAACGGGGTTCCGGTAATCGCGGACGGACCGGTAGAGAAGGTAGCACAGCACCACGACGCCCGCCATGTAAAAACAGATCTGGAAGCGGTCTGACATCATGAATGTGCCCAGGCCGAAGAGGGTGAGGAGCCCATAGACCATATCCGACGTACCGGAGCCCAGCGCCACGGCCAGGGCGGTACGCCACCGGCCCTTCAGGGAGAATTTCACGACCTGTATCTGAACCGCCCCGGCCGGGATTGCAGAAAGGAACCCGAGGGCAACTCCGAATACAATAACGGCCGCATAACGCACAAGGTACAAAACCATCATGGCATGATACTCTCCGGCCGGGAAAGTCCTGTCAACCCGTTTTACGCCCCCCGGCACGGCGCGGACCCGCCCGGAAATATCCTTGCGAAATTACGCCCCCTGTCATACGATGAGGGCATGGTACGAAACCGGGAAGGAGAAGCAGATGCGCGTGACGCCTCTTGTGTTTGAACGGCTGGTCCGCGAAACGACGGGGCAGGTACTGGCCTCACTGCCGGACGATCTTCGCGAGAAGGCCGCCCTGGTGACCGTCATCGCGGCCGACAGGGCGACCCGCGCCCAGATCGACGGTGCCGGCGGGGGGGGCGACGATCTCCTGGGGCTGTATGAGGGAGTCTCCCTGGTCGACCGGCGTGTCGGCGACTCGGAGACCGTTGCCGACAGCATCACGCTGTACAGGATCCCGCTGATGGAATCATGCCGCACGATGGAGGAGCTTCGCGGGGAGATCCGGATAACCCTGCTCCACGAGCTGGGTCATTACTTCGGGTTCGAGGAAAACGAGCTGGAGGACCGGGGGCTATAGATCCGCCCCCCGGCGATCATTCGGGCCGCTCGGCCACCTTCACCCATATGTTGATCAGCTTGCGCTGGCGCCAGACGGTGAGCTTCAGCGTCCTGCCAACCTGCGCCTCGCCAACTATGTTCAGCAGGTCCTTGTAGGTCTTGATGTCCTTTCCGTCAATTTTCAGGATAACGTCACCGATACGCAGCCCGCCCTTCTCGGCCGGGCTGCTCCGGATAACCTCCCCGATGAAGGCGCCCTCGTTGGATTCGAGCCCGAGCTCCCGCGCGTAGTCCTCGGTGATCTGGGCTATGCTGACCCCGATGTACCCGCGTTTGATCTTCTTGTGCGTCTTGAGCTGTTCAAGAACCGATTTTGCCGTATTCATGGGGATCGCGAAACCGATGCCCATGTACCCGCCGGTCTGCGAGTAGATCATCCGGTTGATGCCGATGACCTCGCCGTAGATGTTGATGAGCGGGCCGCCGCTGTTGCCGGGGTTGATGGAGGCGTCGGTCTGTATGTGAGAGCCGCCCATGAAGTCGACGTCGCGCCGGCCGATGGCGCTCACCACGCCGATCGTGAAAGTGCGGTCAAGGCCGAAGGGATTACCGATGGCTACGGCCCAGTCCCCCACCTGCACCCGGTCGGAATCTCCCATGTACACCGGCTTGAGCCTGATCGGGACTTCAATTTTCAGGAGCGCTATGTCGGTCCGCTCGTCTGACCCCACGACCTTCGCCTTGTAATTCTTGTCGTTAATATTTACGGTTACCTTGTCCACTCCCGCGACCACGTGATGGTTGGTGCACACATAGCCGTCCTCGGAAAGTATGAAGCCGGACCCCAGGCCCTGGCGACGCTCGGTGCGCGGACCGGCCTGCTGCCCGAAAAAATCGCGCAGGAAAGGATCGTCGTAAAAGGGATTCTGAACCCGCACCACCTGCTCGGTCGTGATATAGACCACCCGGTCCTTGTACAAGCTGAATATTTTGCGGAACGTGTCCTGTATCTCCACGGCGCGCGCGGATTCTGCTTCCTTCCGCAGCGGCGACTGCCCGATGTCCCCGAAGAGGGATGCATCATCCGACCTGAGGCATGAAAACTGGTGCAGTACAAAGGCCAGGGTCAGCACTGCGAAGGGAACTATCACTTTAATCCTGTTTTTCATCTCTGTCTCCTTACGTTTCACATGAACGCTCTGACGGGCATACAGCCGGATAAAGCGGAAAATCGGGCCGGCGCTTTTCAGCGGAAATCATACTTTTTGAGCTTGTTTGCTTTTTCTTCCTGTTCGCGTATGGTCTCACGGAATATAAACCGGTAATCGGTGGAATTATCAGCGTCGAACTGCTTCAAATCGACCCGGTTCTTTTGGGGCTTTTCCTTGCAGCCGGTTAAGGCCGCCGCCGCAAGGAAAGCCGCCAGTATGACTGCCAGCACCCTCACCATACACCTCATTGCTGCTATTGATAGTAAATAATTACGTATTTATTCAAGTATTTTATTGGCCCTGGAACAAAAATTTTTCCCGGATTCCCGGCGCACCCGATCCCATTATTGACTTGACCTGGCCCGAATGGTCATGGTTACAATCATCATTCCCGGCCAGACGCCGAATCACTCAAGAACGAGGCACATACAATGATTTCCCGTATCGATCATATCGCGATTGCGGTTTCAGATTACGACCGGGCGTTCCGGTTCTTTTCCCTGCTCCTTGGCGGGGTACCCGGCACCAGCAGCCAGGTTGACGGAATGAATTATTTCTGGCAGAACCTCCACCTGGGGGACCTGAGCCGGCTCGAGCTTCTCAAGCCGACCGGACCCGGGAGCTTTCTTGACGGGTTCCTCGCGAAAAAGGAGGGCGGCGTGCACCACATGACCCTGCAGACGCCGGACATAAAGAAAACGGCGGCGGTCCTGGAACAAAACGGCATCCCCTTTTTCGGCTACCACGAATACGGCGAATACTGGAAGGAGTTGTTCATCCACCCGAAGAACGCTTTCGGCGTGCTGATACAAATCGCCGAGTTCAACGCGGACGACTGGCTCGCTCCGTCGGTTAAGATGATCGCGGGAAAAAAATTCGATGTCCGGAAGGAAGTCAACGGATGCGCTGTCACATTCGCGCACCCCGGGGGCGGCACGGTATCGGTCACGTTGACCGGGGAGGAAGCGGCCCGGCTGAGCGATGAACTGAGCAGAGTATTGTAAGAGATTACGGAAAAACAGCTTCCTCCTGAACGATATATGAATAAAAGACCGATTTTCGAGGCGCATATCTGAAAAACGCGAGGCTTAACAGATTTGCAAAGCCGATCCGGAAAAACTCCATAGAGGCAGTTTTAGATCTGTCAGAAAAAAGACTATTTGACAAATCACTCGATTAATGCTACCTTCTCAAGCGGAGAGGGATCACAGCGCAACACAAAAAATAAATAAACGGGCGGCATCATGATACCCAGGACCGATGCGATTGACAGAGCTTCCCGTCCCGGCGCAATCAACCGGGAGCCGGCGATTCCCAGGCCTGCCGCAGTTCCGGCAGGAACACGTTCTTCCTCGCCCGTGCTGAATCGCGCCGGTTTCGAACGGGCCCTGGGAGACGCGTTCAGTATCGCACAGATGTCGCAAAATATCATACAGCGTGCCATGACGATATCCTCCCAGTTGAAATCGATTGCTGCAAACGCCATCGCTTCGGGCAGGATCAACACGCAAGAGCTTGCGGCAACCCTTTCAGAGATGCGATCAGCCCTCGGCCGCTACGGGGAACAGGCAGCGGCGCCCCCACAGATTAATGCGCCATCGTCAGTGAAGATTCCGGAAATACCCGATATCAGCGCTGAAATGAAGTCTTTGCGTGAAATTTCAACCGGTTTTCAGGAGGGGCGCTTTGACCGGGTTAGCGAGATCGACGGCGTAATCGGTAGGCTCGGCGACAAGCTTGCAGCATCTGTAGCGGCAGGTGACG
>JAKJGD010000230.1 GCA_022704585.1 Spirochaetota bacterium
CACCGAGGGACTCAAGCGTGCTGGCCGCCTCGTCATAGCGCGACAGGGCACCCAGGGATTTTGCCTTTAAAAGCTGCGCGTCCCGGTACAGGGCGCCATGGGCGCCGGACATCAGGTCGACGTACCTGATCACGTAAGCATGCTCCGCGTACAATGCAAAGAGCTCGGCGATTTCATAGGCCGCGTCGTCGTAGTAGTCCGATTTTATGTGAAAGCCTTTCATGAACTGGTAGACCGGTTGGGGAAAGAGCCTCAACCGCGCGTCCCGCTGGCTCTTGAAACAACTGTTGGCAAAATGAAGGATTGCGTCCTTGTATTTTTTCTGCTTTTTATAAGCCAGCCCGAGCACAAAATGCTCCTGGTATCCGCGGGCGCCCGGTCCGAGCGCGGCGATGGTTGCCTCGGGGGTCGAGTAAAAGCCGTATGAGGAGACGGCGCGTTCATCGACGGGTGTATTCCCGCATGCAAACAGGAGTGTCAGGGCAACGACAGGTGCGTAACGTGGTTTCATAGATGTCTCATTGTATTTCCAGGTAGTGCCGGTATTCAGGGATCTCAAAAAGGTCCGGATTTTCCCAGACCGAGTCGAAAAGCGATTTGTCATCTTTTGATTTATAATAATTATCAGCGTGTACCAGAAGATTGTTGTCCCGGTTTGTATCGTCCGAAGCCTCGGTGATGAGTTTTTTCAGTTCGTCGTAGGTCTTGTATCCGAATTCCGTCCTGGCATCGTGGGATATCTTCGTTTCCAGCAGTGCCAGCATGGCATATCGTTTCCCGTGCTTTACCTTCTTAATTGCTTTTGAGTACCGGTAAAGCCTCATCGAGTAGAGCTGCTCCTGGAAATTGTCGGCCATGACCAGGTCGATTCGTGCGTCTTCGGTATCGCGGTACCCCAGGCGCAGGTAATGGCGCGGCATGAAGGTGTCCGACTTGACAACCCCGGGCGCGAAGCCGTTCAGTAGCTTCTTTGACATGGCAATGTCCCGGTTCAAAGCCTTCCGGTACAGGTCAATTAAAATCTTCTGCGCTTTCCGTATCTCATCCCACGATTCGCCGAAAAGAAACTTCATGTAAAGCTGCTGCGCAATGATGTCGCGCTGGATAGCCTCCTTGAACAGCTTTTTTTCTTCATCGGTCCCCAGGTTTGTTATCGAGGTATTGATGAAATAGAAGAAATAGCGGTTGTCGTGCAGCCCCTTTTCCGAATTTCTCTGCTGCCTGGCATACGTGCTTGACCTGGTTCTCTGGGACTGCGCGGGTGAAGATAGCAAGGTGACGATGAGGACCAGGGCGAGAGATACGGTGCGGATGCAGAATGTCGGTCGTTTTGATTGCATTGGTGTGTCGTCATGCGCTGTCACGCGCGATCCCGTCGGGCGGGCTCCGCGGCGTGAGGGTGTCACAGCGTGAATAACATTCCTTCGGTCGCTATGTATATATTCATTGATTCATTCTTGCAGTTTTCCCCGTGCTCGATGGCCGCCTGGTAGTTTTCATTCAGCTTCGCGTCGGTATAGGCCGGCTCATGGTGGGTCAGGACAAGGTTTTTGACATTCCAGCGCAGTCCGCAGTTGACAGCCATGGTGAAGCTGGTGTGGCCCCAGTCGAATTTCGTAAAGGATTCGTCAAGCGTGTACTGGGAGTCTATGATGAGGAGGTCAGCCTTGTTGAAGAACGTGGCTGTATCTTCATGCGAGTTTTCAAATACTTCGCCGGTGAACTCCGCGTCAGTGGCGAAGATGAATGTTTTTCCCTTCTGCCTGAAACGGTATGCGAAACTTCCGCCAGGGTGCTTCAGCGGGAAGTAGTCGACCAGAAGGTCCTCTTCAAGCTGCAGCGGCGTTCTCTTTTTAACATCGAGCAGTGTGTAGGTCTTCGTGGAAGCAGTTCCCTCGTAGGGAGCCGGGAAGTAGGGCGCCCTCATCTGGTCGGCGAGAATCTTCTGCTGGTTCTTAAAGGGAGAATGAAAGTTCAGAACGTTCCCCTTGATATAGAGGGGCGTGAAAAAGGGAAGTCCCTGCAGGTGGTCCCAATGGTTATGCGTGAGGAATATATTCATCACTCCCTCTCCCTTTCCGCAGGAGCCTTTCATCAGTTCATAGCCAAGCAGCCGGATGCCCGAGCCGCAGTCAAGGATATACATCGCGCCGCTATCCGATGTTACCGTCACGCATGTGGTATTGCCGCCAAACACATTTTTCAGATCGGCAGGCAGTGAATTGATGAATCCCGGAATTTCCGAGGAATTCTTTATCCCAGCAGAAAGCGCCCGTTCGAGGATCTGGTTTATTTTATGTGAATATTCTTCATTGGTGGTCGGCGCCGGAAGAGACCCCCTGCATCCCCATAATTTTATCTGCATTAATCGGTTCCTTTCTCCAGATGTTCGGAATTCACCTTTACTACTGAAATTCGAACATATTAAAAAAAATTTCAATCAAAATTATGGCCGGATTGAAATTATTTTAGATGTTTCCGGTGCGCTGATATGCAGGGGCATTTCCGCGCGCCGGATCTGTTACCGGATGTCATAGGCGTGCATTATCACTCATAAACCTTTTCTTCCTGCTCGTGTGCGTTGACGGCGTCGCTTTCGACGTCCCGTACCGGCTCCTTCGATAGGACCTTGCCGTATTCCTTGTACCATTCGTTCTGGATGATGAGTTGCATGATTTCGTTGGTACCCACCCAGATCATACTGAGACGTATGTCGCGGACGATTCGCTCCAGCGGAAACACGTTGGTATATCCTATGCCGCCGACGACCTGCATGCAGTTGTTTGCGACTTCCCATGCGGTTTCCGTGATGAATTTTTTCGATTGCGAGACCATCCTTCTGATCCTGCCCGGGTGCGTTTTACCTGAATCGATCGCAAGTGCGGTGGTATAAACCATGGATCGGGCTGCATCGAGAAGAAGCGCGCAGTCAGCAACTTTGAATCCTACTGCCTGAAAATTGCAGATCGGCTGACCGAATGCTTTTCGGCGCGACGTGTACCGTGCCGATGGTCATGGCGGCAGTCCCGAGTCGCTCGGGGATCATCATGCGCACAAAGACTTCGAACCCGTTGTTGATGCCGTTGAGTGCGTAACGCTCCGGCACGCGGACGTCATTGAATATCACGCGTCCTGCGCCGCCGCCGCGGACGCCCATGAGCCCGTAAATATATTTGCTCTCAACGCCTTCGGTACGCGGGACCATGAAAGCGGTCATGCGCTGGTGGGGGGGCGCACCTGGATTGGTGACTGCGTAGACCAGGAACCAGTCCGCTCCCTCGGCGCCGACGATGAAGCGTTTCTGCCCGTTGATGATCCAGTCGCCGCCGTCCTTCCGAGCCGTGGTCGTTGCGCCGAAAAAGTCAGAACCGCCCCGCGGCTCGGTGAGCCCTTCAGCGGCGTAAACGTCGCCTTTCAGGAGCGGCACGACCACTTCCTGCTTCAGCTCTTCGGAGCCGAAAACACTGATAGCCTCACACACGATATCGGCACCAACGCCCCAGAGACAGGCAAGGGAATAGCTTGCCACGCCGATCTCCTCGGCAACGATGCAATCGTCAACCCATCCGAGGCCCCGGCCGCCGTATTCTTTCGGAATTCGTATGCCGAGGAGGTTCCGCCTCCCCGCTTCTTTTAAATACTCGCGGGGAAACTGTATGGTCTCCGAGTCCATCGCAAGTATCATTTCCTTGGGGACCCATCGGGTGAATTCCCGGGCCTCGTCGCGAAGCTTTTTCTGAGCGTCTGTCATGATGAAATCAAACATGCCAATCCTCCGTTACGTGGTTTTGCGGCACCGCACTCGTGCACCGCATTATTTTGAAAGCTCGCGTTTTCTCCGTACAAGCTTTTTCCTGAGAGAGAGCAGGTCCGACTCGAACAGCGCGAGCTCATTTTTTTGCTTAACGATCTCCTCCATCCTCCGGTCGATATACCAGAGGCTTTTCTCTATCTGGTTTTTCTCCGTCATGTCACGGTCGGGAAGGCCTATCATTTCGCCGATCTGGTCAAGGGTCGCGTTGAAGTGCGTGCCCCGCAGGATGAGCTTGAGCCGCGCCCTGTCGCGCTTCGTGTAGATTCGCTGGTTCCCGCGGGTGCGGCCGGGCCTGATGAGTCCTTTCTGCTCGTAGTAGCGTATGGCCGAGGGGTTAATACCCAGCTCTTTGGCCAGCTCGGATATGGTGTAGGTTTCGTGTTGCATGGCGTAATTAAACTTAAAGTTAACTTTAAGTTAATATGCCGGGCGGCGCTGTCAAGAGATTTTTCAGAAAACGGCCCTGCCCGACACCTCCACACGATGCTTGAGGGGACGGGAGCCGGTGAACTCGCACCGGTAACGGGTGCTAAGCCGGCAGCCACGGTATCGGACCGAGAGGGTGCAGTCCGCAACGTGGGACGATTCGCTGACGTAGCGGCCCGTGCTGATGGAATTGCGGCCGGATGCCGCCGGGGTATAGAGGGGGCCGCCGCCCGAAATAAAGAACCTGGAATATGAAAAGGACAATGAAACGAATCGAAGCATGCAGAAAGATGCTCCTGCCCTGAGCGATCCCGACCAGCGGCCATCTTCCGCGCGTTGCGCCGTTCCAGATGCAGAGATAAGAATCGATTTCAAAATATAGATGCCCGCCGCCGCCCTGATCTGCAGCGCGCGCTGCCGGCCGTTTTTCTTTTCCTCCTGCAGGGCCGTGGCCCCGAGCGAACAATATGCAACGCGGGGAACCGCATACCTGATGCGGATACGTTCCCGCTTGATGAAAGG
>JAKJGD010000231.1 GCA_022704585.1 Spirochaetota bacterium
GTCATGGCCGAGCTCCGGGCTCGGGATCCGGGTCGCGCCGCCGACATCCTCATCGATAAAAATCTGGACGCCGTAGGGGACCCGGCCCTGCTGAAAGTAGTTCTGGATAATTTACTGGGTAACGCATGGAAATTCACGTCCCGACGGAAAAAAGCCAGGATCCAATTCGGCATGCTTGAGAACGGTGCGTCCCGCGAGTTCTTCATCCGCGATAACGGTGTCGGCTTTAACATGATCTACGCGGACAAGCTCTTCGGGCCGTTCCAGCGGCTTCACCGCACCGAGGAGTTCGAGGGCACCGGCATCGGGCTCGCTCTTGCACGCAGGATAATCGGACGGCACGGCGGTGTGATCCGGGTCGAGAGCGAAGAGGGGAAAGGGACGTGTTTCTATTTCACAGTGCCTTCGAAGCCCGTCTATGACGAAGAACAGGAAGAAGGAGAAAGCGCGCATGCATGACCGCACTTTTGCCGGCACCCGCACGGGTTTTAACCGGGCGCACTTCGCCGTCGTTTCGGTGACGACCGCGGTTATTTACTTTGCCGCGGCCCGCCTCTCGCTGCTCCTTGCGGTCGGCGCTACGAATGTCACTTCGGTGTGGCCCCCCTCCGGTATAGCCCTGGCGGTCATTCTGCTGTACGGGTATCGGATGGGACCGGCCATCTTTATCGGCGCGTGCGCCGCGAACCTGCTGACCCTCGCGGGGGCAGGTCTTGATCCGGTAAATTACATAGCGGCATCTATCGCGACCGCGCTGGGCAATATGCTGGAGGGACTTATCGGCGCCTGGCTTGTCCGGCGCTTCGTGGGTGACGGCAATCCCTTCGATACCATGAAGGGCCTGGTCGCGTTCATCGTGGGCGGCAGCGTCGTCAGCACCATGGTGAGTGCCTCGATAGGGGTGTCCAGCTATGTGCTGGCGGCCGGGGAAACGCTGCCGCTCGCACGGCTCTGGGTCACCTGGTGGCTCGGGGACGCGGTCGGCGTGCTGATCGTGTCGCCGCTCGTGATTCTGCTGAAACAAACGGGCCTCCCGAAAATCGAAAAATCACGGTTGGGGGAAGCGGCCGGCATATTTGCCGTGCTGACTGCCGCATCGTTGATCATCCTGTTGAACGACCACAAGCTCGAATATGCCATCATTCCTCCGCTCCTCTGGATCGCCTTCCGTTTCGGACGGACCTGCTCTTCGGTGGCGATATTGATTGTATCGGCCATCGCGGTTGCCAGCACGGTAAGCGGCGCCGGTCCCGGAAGCGGCATGGTGACCGGCACATCCCTGTTCTATCTCCAGTCGTATATCGGGGTCATCTCGATCATCACCCTCAGCCTTTCGGTGCTGGCCCGCGAGCGGAACGAATTGGACCGGTCGCGCCTTGAGATCCAGAGACGTCTGTATGATATCATTGATTTTTTGCCCGATGCAACCTTCGCGATAAACAGCCGGGGCAGGGTACTTGCGTGGAACAGGGCCATGGAAGAGCTGAGCGGTGTGACCAAGAAGGAAATGCTGAGAACATCGGATTATGAATATGCGTTACCTTTCTTTGGGGAGCGAAAACCGATCCTGATCGACCTTGTCCTGAAAATCGACGATCCGTCCATGCCGTCAGCCTATGAATTTGTCGAAAAAAAAGGGGACACCCTGTTCGTTGAGAGGTATAATCCGAAGCTCAAACGGCATCTCGCCGGCGCTGCCTCGGTGCTCAGGGACGGCAACGGCGCCGTGTACGGCGCGATAGAATCGATCCGGGACATCACGGACCGCAAGTCTGCCGAGCTGGAGCTCGGGCATTACAAGGAGCATCTCGAGGAGATCGTCAGGGAGCGAAACAGCGAGCTGGAAAATGTGAACAGGGAGCTCCTCGTACGGATAGAGAACCAGGACCGCGCGGAGATGGCCCTCGCGGAAAGCGAAAAGAAATACCGGGACCTGGTGGAAAGCGCTAACAGCGTGATTTTACGATGGAAGCCGGACGGATCGATCACGTTTTTCAACGCCTATGCACAGAAGTTCTTCGGTTTCACGGAAAACGAAATCATCGGCAAGAGCGTGGTGGGCACCATCGTACCGAGCGTTGAGTCGTCGGGAAGGGACCTGGAGCTTTTAATGAAAGATATCATGCGCAGTCCCGAAACGCACATATTCAATGAAAATGAAAATATCCGGAAAAACGGCGAAAAGGTCTGGATCGCCTGGACGAACAAGCCGATCGTCGACGAAAGCGGCTCGCTGGTGGAGGTTTTGTCCGTTGGAAATGACATCACCGCGCGGAAAAAAACCGAGGAATCGCTCATGAAAACGCTCGACGAGCTTGCCGACGCCAAGGAGCGCGCGGAAGCGGCCGATCGCATCAAGTCTGCGTTCCTCGCGACCATGTCGCACGAGCTCCGCACGCCGCTCAACTCGATCATCGGGTTTACCGGCATCATTCTCCAGGGCCTGGCGGGCCCGCTCAACGACGAGCAGAAAAAACAGATGGGCATGGTGAAGAACAGCGCCCAGCACCTCCTCTCCCTCATTAACGACGTCCTGGACATTTCGAAGATTGAAGCCGGCCAGCTCGAGGTGCATCCCGATCGGTTCGATCTCGGGGACGCGATAAAGAAAGCGACCGATACGGTACGACCGCTGGCGGACAAGAAAGGCCTGTCGCTCGCCGTGAACGTGGGCGAAGGGATCGGCGCGATCGTCAGCGACCAGAGACGCCTTGAGCAGGTCCTTATCAATATGCTCAGCAACGCAATAAAATTCACCGAGCGTGGCGGCGTTACACTTTCCGTGGATGAGACGGAAGCGTTGCTCCCGGCCGGAACGGGGCGCTCCCGGGATGCCGTACCGGCTATTCAATTCAGGGTCGCCGATACCGGGATCGGAATACGGGCCGAGGACCTGGAGGGGCTTTTCCAGCCGTTCCGGCAGGTTGACACGGGTCTGACCCGTAAAGCAGAAGGAACGGGCCTCGGGCTTGCCATATGCCGGCGGTTGGCCGATATCCTGGGCGGCGATATTACCGTCGAAAGCGAGTGGGGCCGCGGCAGTACCTTTACCTTAACAGTGCCATTGCGCAGACCGGAGGCGGGATGAATAAAAAAGAAATAACCGTGCTGATGATTGAAGATAACGAGCAGAACCGGTATCTGGCCACTTTTTTACTTGAAGCGCAGGGATTTGCCGTGGTGTCGGCGGTTGACGGGCCCCAGGGAATCCTGTTGGCAGCCGAAAAACCCTACGACCTTATATTGCTGGATATACAATTGCCATCGATGGACGGCTATGCCGTCGCAGCAGCGCTGCGCAAGAACCCCTTGACCAGGTCTATCCCGATCATAGCAGTCACGTCCTATGCCATGGCGGGCGACCGCGAAAAGGCCCTTGCCTCCGGCTGCGATGGCTATCTTGAAAAGCCGATAAACCCGGAAACATTCGTTTCGGAAATCAGGAAGTTTATTTCAGACAGCGGAAAGGGTACACTATGAAACGGATTCTGATCGTCGACGATATCGAGGAAAACCGGTATCTCCTGCGCGTCCTTCTGCAGGGTTCCGGATATGAAGTAGTGGAGGCCGAGAACGGGAGCGACGCGATCGTCAAGGCGCTCTCGACTATTCCCGACATGGTCATATCCGATATCCTCATGCCGGTCATCGACGGGTATCCATTATGCCGGATCTGGAAGGCCGACGAGCGGCTGAAAAAAGCCCCCTTCATCTTTTACACCGCCACGTATACGGACCCCCGGGACGAGCGACTCGCCCTCGACATGGGGGGCGACGCTTTCATCGTAAAACCGGCCGAGCCCGAAGAATTTCTGCGTAATATAGAATCGTTGCTTGCCGCGGACGGAAAGCAGATGCTGACTTCCCCGCGGTTGCCGAAAACGGGGGATGAAACGATACTCAAACACTACAACGAGACGCTGATACGAAAGCTGGAACACAAGATGCAGGAGCTCGAACGGCTGAACCGCGAGCTCGAAGAAGAAATGCAGGCAAAAGAAGAGGTCGAAGCCACGCTCAGGGAAAGCGAGAAGCTGTTCAGGAGCGTGTTCCACCAGCACGCTGCGGTGAAAATGATAATCGATCCGGATACGGGAAAGATTATCGACGCCAACGAGGCGGCGGTACGGTATTACGGGTGGCCGGCGGAAGCATTGCTGCAGATGAACATCAAGGACATCAACAACCATCCCGTCGGCGAGATACAGGCTGCCATGGACATGGTCAGGTCGCAGCAGCGGGTGCGGTACGAATTCGAGCACCGGAAGGCCGACGGAACGGTACGGAATGTGGAGGTTTTCAGCAGCCTGATCAGGCTGGAGGGGAAGGACATCCTTCACTCGATAATTCACGACATAACGGACCGGAAAACGGCAGAGGAGGCGCTCAGGGAAAAGGAGCGGCTGTTCCGGCTCATCACTGAAAATATGACGGATACGATATGGCTCATGGACATGAACTTCAGGATGACTTACGCGAGCCCGTCGCTTCTGAAAAATCGCGGCTATACGCTTGATGAGCTCAACGAGCTGACCATGCAGGGAATGATGACCCCGGAATCCTTCGCCCGGGCGTCAAACATGATCAGGGAGGAGGTCACCCCCGAGCGTCTTGCCCGGAAGGACCTGTTCGTATCCCGCACAATTGAAATCGAAAATTACCGCAAGGACGGGTCCACCTTCTGGTCGGAGGTCACCATGACGCTCCTCCGTGACACGGCGGG
>JAKJGD010000232.1 GCA_022704585.1 Spirochaetota bacterium
GACGGCGAGCTCGCCGTCCGTCCGCGGCAGCGGAGCGCGCGCGGCGAACTGGTACCATACAAATCCTCCGACGAGGACCAGTACGACGACCTCCAGAAAGCCGATGCCGACGGTTTTCGCAATTTTCCCGATTGTCCCCCGTGATTTCACGTCTACCTCCCGATATTCCTACGTGTTTGTTTTTTACAGCATACAACACCAGATCATTATATGTCAAGAGCCGTATTTGGGAAGGGAGACCCCAGCCGTTCACAGGGCCCGGGAGCATGCCTCCGTTATCCGGAGCGCATGAAGATAACACCGGAATCTCCGGCGCGGGCGGTTGAGGCCGTTCGATATAACAAATATCTATTGACATACAATGAGTTATGCCCAACTCTTTCGCCATTGTTCCGGAAGCGGACGTGATTCGGCCAGGGGAATTATCGCATTCCGTTCGTAAATGGAACGGGGCAGGCGATCAATCGGTTCCCCATGAATAGTACCGATCCATTCCGAGACACCCCCACAACAACAGGTACACAGGAGGAACCATGTCGATTCGGATAACGGCATATGTAGCGATCATGGTCTCGGTTTTCCTCACCGCCTGCGTCTCGATGATGCCCAACCCCGAGCATCAGGCGTGCACGCGCGCGTGCAACGAATCTAAGAACAAATGCATGCTGAACGCCACCAGCTCCGATGCCGTAAGCAAGTGCGACGCGGCGTACCAGGAGTGCATGCAGCGCTGCGCGGCGTACCCCGCGTTCATTCCGTCGGAGAAGTAATTACTATACTATTTTAAAGGAGAAATACGTGATGAAGATTCGCGCCATCGCCACACTGACACTCGCGCTCTCGATTGCCGTCGGGTGCGCCTCTCAGTACAAACTTCCCGAAGGGAACCAGCCCGCGGCCGTGATAAAGGTTAAAACGGCCTTCGACGCGAAAAAGGCCAACGGCCTTGTCCCGTTGCTTACGACCGCGCCGTCGCTTCGAATGTCGGTCAGCCTCGCCGAAGGCACGAAGAACTTTCAGGTCATGAACAAGCAGCTTGCCGAAGCCGCGGACGCTAAAGGCGTTATAACCAGCATCGAGGCATTCAACATCCATCCCGACCGCCCGGTTGTGCTGACCGTCTATACCGGCATTCACTGGCAGACCAAAACCCGCGAGAAGGTCCAGAAGACCGAGCGCGTGCCCAAACAGGTCACAAAGACCGTCAGCGAGTATGACTCATATTCGAAAAAGACCCGGTACGTCACCAAAACCGTCACCGAATACGAACTCAAGACCAAATGGGTGGAGGAATACGTCACCAGGGACCACGCCCGGGGTTGCGCCGCTTCCGTAAAACTCACTCCGGCCCGGGACCATATATACCTCCTCGATTACTCGAACCTTATGGTCGCCGACGGGTGCGCCATGCAGGCGTATCGCCAGATACCGCGGCCGGACGGCACCTTCAAGCTGGAACCGGCCGGCGAGCCGGTCGAAGCGGCGAAATAACCACCGACGGGCGGCGGCCGCGCGTCATCGACGAGCGCGGGCCGTCGCGCCGACCGGTACGATATTATACGGAATTCTTCCTTTCGGCGCCGTTCCGCTCGAGCCGCCTCCACACGAAATACACCGGAAGCCCCAGAAGCACTATTCCCAGCCCCGGCCATGTATACAGCGGCTTATAGATGAGCAGGTCCACGGCGATGGCCCCCAGGGCCAGTATATACACGACCTGAAGCACCGGGTAGCCGAAGGCCCTGTACGGCCGCTCGGCGCCCGGCATCTTCCTTCTCAGAACGAAGACGCCCCCCACCGTAATCATGTAAAAGATGAGCACCACGAATATGACGTAATCAAGGAGTTCGCCGTACCCTCCGCTCAGGCACAGGACACAGGCCCACACGGCCTGCATCACCAGGGCGGCGGCCGGCACCGCTTTTTCATTGAGCGAGCCCGCTCTTTTAAAGAAAAGCCCGTCGCGGGCCATCGCGTAATAGACGCGCGCCCCCGCCAGGATGAGCCCGTTGTTGCATCCGAAGGTCGAAATCATCACCAGCACCGCCATGATTGCCGCGGCCGAGTCCCCCAGGCCGGTCGCGACGGCCGCCGTCGCCACGCGGTCGTTCGCCGCGAACTGTATACCCTGTCCGGCGACGCCCGCGGCGTCAGGCGCGCCCTGGATAGGGAGCACCATGAGATAGGCGATATTGGCGAGCAGGTAGAGCAGTATGACGGAGCCGGTCCCCAGAAGCAGGCTCCGCGGGATGGTCCGGCGCGGGTCCTTCACCTCGGCCGCGGTGAAGGTGATGTTGTTCCATGCGTCGCTCGAGAAGATTGCCCCGACCATCGAAATGCCTATCGCCGCGAGGAGGGCCGCGCCCGAAAGGGCTTCCATCGATACGATTGTACCGTCCACGGCGCGCACCATGTGCGCGTCCCAGAAGCCCGCGAGGTTCCGGGCGATAACATCATGGTCGCGACCGATGAGGATCCCGAGAACGATCAGCCCGACGAGCGCGGCGACCTTGGCCAGTGTGAAGATGTCCTGCACGATCTTCCCGCCGCGGATCCCCCGCGTGTTCATGTATGTCAGCAGCGCGATGCTCGCGATAGCCACGCACTGCGCGGCCGACACGCTGAAGCGGCCGAGGACGAAAATCTTCACTCCCTCGCCCAGCGCGGGGTAGACGACCGCCGTGAACTTGGCGAAGGCCATTCCCACCGCCGCGATGGTTCCCGCCTGGATGACCATGAAGAGCGACCAGCCATAGAGAAAGGCCGTAAGCGGATTGTATGCCTCGCGGATGAAGACGTACTGCCCCCCCGCCCATGGCATGAGGCCCACAAGCTCGCCGAAGCTGAGCGCTCCGACCACCGTGATGAGGCCGGCGATAATCCATACGAGCAGCAGGTAGGCCGGCGCCCCGATGTTGCGCGCGATGTCGGCGCTCACTATGAAGATGCCCGAGCCGATCATGGAGCCCATAACGAGCAGCGTCGCGTCCAGAAGCCTCAGCTCGCGCCTGAATTGTACGCCTCCACGCGAATCGCCGGGATGTTCCGTCTTCATGGCTCCTCCTTGCAGGTATGGGAAGACCGTAACCACTGGTTCCGTCTTCATCCGCCGGAGCGGGTCGGCCCTATCTCGACAGAAGGCCCGCGTCGAGGACGAACTGGGCGCCGGTAACGTAGCGCGCCCTGTCGCTCGAAAGATAGACCACCATGTGCGCAACGTCCTCCGGTTCGACCCATGGAACGGGCAGAAGGTTCCCCGCCGAGCGCTCGGCGATCTCGATCGGAGTGGCGCCCTCCATGAACGCCAGGCCGTCGTTCATCGGAGTGTTGACCCCCGTGGGATGGATGCTCACCACGCGCACGTTGTGCGGCGCGAGCTCGATCGCCCACGACTTTGTCAGGCCGATCATGCCCCACTTGGACGCGGCGTAATGGGAGAGCCTGTTCCCGCCGCGCAGCCCCATCACCGACGAATTGTTGATGATGACCCCCGAGCGCTCCCGGATCATGTGCGGGATGATCCGCCGTGCCACGAGCCACGCGCCCTTCAGGTTGATGTCGATCATGGCGTCCCATTCGAGCTCGGTCATCTCGTGCGCCATGGCGTAGGCGCAGATGCCCGCGTTGTTGAAGAGGATATCGATCCTCCCGAATTCCGCGACCGTCGCGTCGACGGCCCGCACTATCGCCGCGTCGTCACGCACATCGCCGGCGAACACCAGCGCCCTTCGGCCCAGCGCCTCGACCTCATTTTTCAGCGACTCGAGCTCCTCGCCGGTGCCGAACTCGTAGGCCGGATACTCGATTCTTTTCGCCACGTCGAAGCCGACGATGTCGGCCCCCTCCCGCGCGAGCGCCAGCGCCGCCGCGCGTCCCTGACCGTGCGCGGCCCCGGTTATGAACGCCACCCTGCCTTCACATTCCCCCGCCATCTCACTCCTCCCCCGTTTGTTTGCCCCGGTAGGGGTACAGCACCTCGTCGAGCGGCACCTTCGCGATCGTATTGAAAAGATTCGTCGCGTACATTATCCCGGCGAAGGCGACAAGCAGGACGATCTGTTCCTCGGTGAATTTCAATTTGAGGCCGTCGTAGACATCGTCGGTTATCGCGTGCGGATCCACCGCGATCCGGCGGCCCAGCTCCATAAGCAGGCGCTCGACGTCGTTGAGCCTCGGGTTGTCCGGGTCCTCCCCGCTGTCCACCAGTATCTTGCGGAAAAAGAGCGAGCAGATGAGGCAGTTGTTGCCGTTGGAGATCGCGTAGGAAAAGAGCGAGAGGGCCCGCTCCCCGATGAAGGGCACGATGAGGTCCCGGAGCGTATACCATTCCATGTAGGCCCTGAAGGCCGGCACGGAATGCAGCAGGGTGCGCTTCATGTTGGTGATACGGCCGTGCCGGGCGATCTGGTCGTCGTACTCGCGGCGGACCTCCTCGCCCGCGGTCTCGTACTCGGTCATCGAAATATAGCTCACAACGCCCTCCCGGATGCTCGTGATTTCAATGCCTGCCGGGCATCCAATTACCACCCCGCGGACGGGATGTCCAGCCAATTAATGGAACATTGCGCGCCCGTCCCCCGGAAGATGTTTGACGGCCTCGCGCCGCGCCGGTACCATGTGTCGCCATGAAAGCATTCGCCGGTACGATCTGTGCGCTTACCATCCTTTTCGCCTCCGCCGGCGGTCGCGGGGCGGTGATGTTCGATCCCGCCCTGGACTG
>JAKJGD010000233.1 GCA_022704585.1 Spirochaetota bacterium
AGCCTGAATCTGAAAAGCCGCGTCAGGATGTCGAGCGCGCCGCCCTCTGTGCCGAGCACGATGCCGAACCTGGTGATGGCAACACGTGCGCCGTATGCCTCCGCCTTCATGGCCTCCGCCTCCCATTCGCGGCAGAGGGCCGCAAGGAAATCTTCTCCCGGGATGTCCGACTCCGTAAGCTTTTCATCGCCGAGGAATCCGTAAAAACCCACTGCCGATGTCGAGATCAGGAAGGTCGGTTTTCCCTTGCGTTTTTTGATGGCGTCGACGACGTTCCTGGTGATGAACAACCGGCTGTTGGCGATGTCCTGTTTCTTCTGCCTGGTCCATCTGCTGAAAATGGATACACCGGCCAGGTTTATGATCGTGTCATGCTCGGCAAGTGCTTCCTGCCAGGCGCCGGGCCTGGACGCGTCTGCCGCAATGACGGTGACGCCCGGCAGGGGTGCGGGCTTTGCCCGGGGATTTCTCTCGACGACCGTCACGGTGTGGCCGTTTTTTATCAGTGCCTCGGATAGCTTTTGCCCGACAAATCCGAGTCCGCCAGTGATGAAGACTTTCATGATGGTACCGCCTTAATTCGAAAAATGTGGTGGCCGTAGTTATGCGTCATTGATCGCCGCATCCCCCTGGGTTGATCTTACAATACAATGCCCGCTGCTTCAAGGTTTTTTATACTTTGGCCGAGATTTATCGCCATTTTTTCAATACGTGCGGTACCGCACTATCGTTTTTTCAGTAACACGGAGCCATCCCTGAATTACACACACCTGGGTTGGATCATTCTGTTTGAATTGAAAGGGAGTGGGGAAGCGGTGTATTTTTTTACAGACTGTCCTTGCCGGCACTAATTTAAATTGACTGGCGCCCGGGCGTATTGTTACATGCGCAGAGAGAAATGAGCACGGTGGTGGGATGTTACTATGAAAAAAATTGCAATCGGCGCAGCTGTTATCGCACTGGGATTGATTCTCTATTTCGTGTGCGGCTCACAGGATGACGCCCGCAATAATCCATCCCCGCTTCTTCTCGACTCGCCCGGTGAGGGGACACGGGCTGACGGCGAGAGCGGCGGGAGCGCCGCGGGCGAAGGAGCGGGCGACGCCGGCGTAACAGATGACGATGATTCGTCGAAAAAAGTCCCGGCCGATACCATCAGCTTTTTCCTGGCCAGGGAGCGGGTCAACTATTCCTTCCCGGCCATTGGTAATTTCAGGAAAATGTCGGCAACCACCGAGATGACCGGATATGTCGCGAACTTCGCGGCGGACAGCGGCGTGATCCATACCGGGGACCAGTCGAAGCTCAGCAACGTGATCTCGATTTTGCTGCCGACCGATGTGGCCCCGGGCACGTATACCGAGAAATCTCCAAACTTCATGGTCCAGCTATTCGGCCAGGAGGCCGGGACGCTCTACAGCCTGGACCAAAACTGCTCGTTCACGATGACGGTCGACGAGTGGGGCGGGCCGGGCGGCAGGGCGAGGGGGACCTTTTCCGGCGAGCTGAAGGCCGACGGATCATCAACGATAATCAGCATCAACGACGGCAGGTTCGAGGCGGGCATCCAGTAGCTGTTATTTCTATTCATGCAGGCAGGTCCCGGTAATTTTATCGGGCGGCTTCTCTTTCCTCTTGACTTCCTGTTCACCTGCCTGAAAAATGATCAGAAAAACGCAGCTCTATGCCGGCGGTTTTGAGAGGAGCATATGTCCGTTAATCCCCTTGTCCAACTAATGAGCCCGAAATCAATCGCCACCGTGGGGGCGGGAAATAATTTCATGAAGATGGGCACCATGCACGCCCTGAGCATGATAAAGGACGGCTTCAAGGGAAATGTATACCCCATACATCCGCGCGATGAATCCATACTGGGACTTAAAGCCTATCCATCGGTAGAAGCGCTCCCTGAAGCGCCGGACCTGGCGTTCCTTGTCGTTCCCTCGGTCGAAGTCGTGCGCCTCATGGAGGAGTTCGGCCGGAAGGGGACTAAAAGCGCGATTATCATAACGGCCGGGTTCGGCGAGATGGGCGAAGAGGGCCGGCGCATGCAGGAACGGCTTATCGAGATTTCCGCCCGATACGGCATCCGCTTCCTGGGCCCAAACTGCATGGGAATAATCAATACGGCACTGTCGCTGAATACAACCGTCATGCCATATACCCACGGCCCGGGCAACCTTGGTTTCGCCTCGCAGAGCGGCACCTACGTGACGCAATCGATACCGTATCTCGGCAAGCGCGGGATACGGTTCAGCAAGGCGATCAGCGTGGGGAATAGCGCGAATATTGATATTATCGATGCGCTCGAGTATCTCGGCGAGGACGAACAGACCAGGGCTATCTCACTGTACATCGAGGGGATCAGGGACATCCCCCGGTTTATCGGGGTGGCCCGCGCCATCACGCCGCGCAAACCGGTCCTGGCCCAGTATATCGGCGGTTCGGGCGCGGGCGCGCGCTCCGGCCTGAGCCACACCGGCTCGATGGCGGCCCCGGACCACCTGTATGAAGGCCTCTTCCGGCATGCCGGCATCGTGAGAGTGCATTCCATCGAGGAGCTCTACCATTATGGAAACGCGCTCGCGTCCCAGCCCCGTCTCGAGGGCAGAAGGATCGGCGTTCTTACCAACTCCGGCGGCCCCGGATCCGCCATAGCCAACGCCCTGGAAGAGGGAGGGCTCGAGGTCCCCGAGTTTTCGGCCGGCCTCAGGGAAAAACTGAGGCCCCTCATGCCGCCTCATGCCCCGTGCGGCAATCCGGTGGACCTCACCTTCAGCATGGACATCGAGGTGCTCTCCCGCAAGATCCCGGAGATCGTTCTCGCAAGCGGCGAGGTTGACGCCATCGCCATTCACGGCGTGCTTCGCTCGGGCTACATCAGGGCGGCCTATGATCATTTTAAAGAATTTATCAACAACGCGCCGGTCGATGTACTGCTTAACAGCGTGCCAAACTCGTCGGAAGGAAACGTATCCATAGCCCGCTTCGGCAAGCCGATCTCAATATCCAGCTTCTACGACCGTGACGACGACTACACGACCGCATACCAGGACAACGGCATACCGGTGTTCGATTCCCCGGAGAAGGCGGCCGGAGCGATCGTCTGCATGAACCGGTACCGGGAGGTGCTTCAGCGCAAGCCCTGGAAGCCGGTCGCAGTCCCGCAGCCGCCGGCCGAAGCATCGAGGCTGGTCGCCGCCTGCGCCGGGAAGGGACAGCGCAACATGGACGAGCACGAGTCGAAGCTTTTCCTGGACGCATGGGGCATCCCGGTTACCCGCGAGGTGATCGCCTCGACCGAAGAGGAGGCCGTTGCTGCTGCCGAAAGACTGGGGTTTCCCCTTGTGATGAAGGCCAGCGCCGCTGATATTCTGCACAAGACCGGGAAGGGGCTCATTCACCTGAGCCTTAAATCGCGTGAGGAGGCCATCTCCTCATACCGGGCAATTCAGAAGTCGGCCGGGGTTTCCGTCCCCGTTATCCTCTATCGCATGGTGAGCGGGGACCGCGAGCTTGTCGCCGGCGTTGTCCGCACCCCGGGGTTCGGGCCGGGCGTCATGTTCGGGGTCGGCGGTATTTTCACGGAAGCCCTCGGCGACACGGTATTCAGGCCCGCCCCGCTGTCCGAGGAGGACGCCGCGGAGATGGTTCGCGACATCAGGTCCCGGAAGCTCCTGGGCAGGTTCCGCGGTATGCCGGAGGTCAACATCATTTCCCTGTCCCGCGCCCTGCACCGGTTGAGTCTTATCCCTATCGCCCATCCTGAGATCGGGGAGATCGACATAAACCCGATCATTATAGAAGGCTCGGAACCGATCGCAGTTGACGCGCTGGTGATATTCGGCGGGAGCAGGCAGAATGCCGCACAAAAAAAGGCAGTCGCGCCCGGTGTAGAGGGAAAGCTCACTAATTAGCGTCCCGGCAGCAGATTGAGATAATTTTGCCCGGAAGCAGAAAATGTTATTGCCGGTGAACGGAAATTACAGTACTTTAGAAAAAACTTAATATACGAGAGACCGGTATGCCCATATATGAATTCACCTGCGAAGCCTGCGGCGAGTGTTTTTCCGAAATACGCCGTATCGGTGACGACAAAGAGGTCCCCTGCCAGAAGTGCGGTTCTACGAACACGCGCAAACTGATTTCCAGCTTTTCCGCCGTAACCTCCGGGTCGTCACCTGACTGCCCCTCCGCATCATCCTGCTCCCACGCGGGGGGGGGTGGTTGAAGGGTTGGACACTAGGCCCGTGCGGCCTTACAGCCCCGTAATCCAGCTTTTCACAATACCGTCCATCACGCTTTTGGCCCTGTTCGTCCAGGCGTATACCCGCGCCATGGATGCCTTGCTCCTCCGGTTCGGGTCTGCATCGTACTGTTCCCGCGCAGTAATGTCATTGATGAATATGACAAAGGCTATATTGCGCTTTGAGGCCGTATACAGGTAGCCTGCAAGAGTGAGAACGTAATTAATCGAGCCGGTCTTGGCCAGGACGCGGAGCGCGGTCTCCGGATCGTCAAGCCTGTTGGCGAGCGAACCCTCCCATCCGGAGGCGGGCAGGAGGTATCTGAATTTTTTTCCGTTGTAGTCCTGCGCGTCAGCATATGCGAGTATGGCCGTCATCTGCTCCGGCGTGATCCTGTTCCTGACCGTGAGTCCCGACCCGTTGACGGCGCTGAGGCCCT